>JALYVC010000172.1 GCA_030853445.1 Actinomycetota bacterium
GCCGCCGACTCCGTGCGCGGCGCCGGGGAGACCGTGGCCCAGGGCATCACCGACCGTCGCCTGCACACCCTGGGGCGCACCCTGACCATCGAGGGTGACGCGACATCCGTGGGGCCCCTGCTGACGACGGCCGTCGAGCAGGTCGCCGTCGTCGACGTCGTGCCCGCCCGGCCGGGAGAGGCCCTCGCCTGGCAGCACAGTGGCTCGGGCGACACGCGGTATGCCGCCCGCCCGGGCCCGACCACCTCACCCACCACCGTCTTCGGTGCGGTCAGCTTCGAGTACGCCTACGGCGAGCCGCAGGGCATGTCCGCCACCGGCGACCTCACCGACGCGGTGGCCTCGGTGCTGACCGGGGCGGGCGTGCGCTACACCGAGTCGGTGCTCACGTTCGTGCCCGGCCCGGACGACACGAGCGACGGGCCGCGGCAGCTGGCCTGAGCGCCCACCGCGCACACCACCACGTCCGAGGTCGGGACCGACCCGTCCGTCAGCCACCCGCAGGAGCCATCGATGTCGAGCGAACCACCCACCTCCGGATCCTCTGACGAGACCGCCGCGACCCCGGTGTCCCCGGCAATGCCCGCGGGCAGCGACGACCAGCCAACCTACGGCATGGCGCAGCCGACGCTGGGTGAGCCCGGCGCGGGCTACGGTGCAGGCCAGGCGACCTACGGCACGAGCCAGCCGGGCTACGGCACCGACCAGCCCCCCTACGGCTCCCCTCAGCCGTCGTACGGTGACTCGTCACCCGACTTCGGGCCGCCCAGCGGGTCCCCGCACGGGTCACCCGGCGGTGACGAGCGACCATCCTACCGGGCGCAGCCGACCACCGGGTGGTGGGGCGCCAGCCCGGCATCGACGCCCTCCGGGTACGACGGCCGCACGGGCTCGGGCTTTCATACCTCCGACACCCGCTCCGCGGCCGGTGACTTCCTGAGCAAGCTCTTCGACCTGTCGTTCACGTCCGCCGTCACCCCGTCGGCCGTCAAGGTCGTCTACGTCATCGCCATGGCGCTGATCGCCCTCGGCTGGCTCGTGTACTCGGTGGTCGGCTTCGCCCGCAGCCCCGTTCTGGGCCTGCTGTTCCTCGTCGTCATCGGCCCCGTGGTCAGCCTCGTCTACCTCGTCGTCGTGCGCATCTGCCTCGAGCTCTCCCTCGCGGTCGTGCGTCTCGCCGAGGATGTCCGCGAGCTGAAGCTCAAGCAGCAGTAGCCTGCCCGGCCCTCAGGGGTCGGTGACCGTCGCGACCGCGAGCCTCACCTGGTGCTCGAAGGCCACCTCCGGCCGACGGTAGGTGTCGGTCCCGAGGTGGCCGAAGACCTCGCTGCTGACCGTTCCCACGAGGGCCGTCCACAAGAAGACCCCTCGAGCCAGGGTGGGCTCGTCGACCGCACGCACCCCCAGCTGCTGGCACAACGCCGTAAGGTCGCCGACGAGCGTGCGCGGCAGCGCGACGCGACCCGCACCGGTAGGCACGACGCCCGAGCCCGCCGCCTCGTCGAGCAGCCGCACGAGCAGGAGCAGCACGCGGGTTCCCGGCCCGGAGGTCACCTCCCCGGGCGCCTCGTAGCCGGGCACCGGGCTGCCGTAGAGGAGGGCGTAGCGTGCGGGCTCCGCCAGGGCCCACGCTCGCATCGCCTTCGCGACCGTGAGCACCTGCCCCACGAAGCCGCCCCGGCCAGGACCCGCGGCCGCGTCGACCGCGTCCGCCATCTCGGTGTAGGCGTCGACGACGAGCAGGGTGAGCAGCTCGTCGCGACCCCCGACATAGCGGTAGACCGCGCTCGAGACCATCCCGAGGTCACGGGTCACGGCCCGCAGCGAGAGCGCCGCCGCCCCCTGCTCGGCGAGGTGGCGCCGGCCGATCTCGAGGATTCGCCGCGTGACGTCCTCGCGGCGCTCGGCCCGGGAAGGACGGGAGGCGGGGGGCACGCAGCCGACCCTAGCAAGGAAAGAGCACTGCTCTTGACCTGCGGGGCGCTCGCCGTCTAACGTCGAGGTGAACGAGAGCATCGCTCTCACTTCTCCACCGGAGCTCCCATGTCCCCTGCCCCCGACACCGCCCCCCGCTACCTTCCGCCGACCTCGTGGGCCGACCGCACCCTCATGACCACGGTCAGCTGGCTGACCCGCCACGGCATCAGCCTCCTGGGCTCGCGCGTCCTCACCGTGCGAGGACGTCGTACGGGCGAGGCGCGCAGCGTTCCCGTCAACCTCCTCGAGGTCGGCGGTGAGCGCTACCTCGTCGCGCCGCGCGGCAACACCCAGTGGGTGCGCAACCTGCGCGCGGCCGGGGAGGCCGAGCTGCGGGTGGGGCGGCGGGTCGAGCGGGTCACGGCCGCCGAGATGCCCGTCGACGACCGCGTGCCCGTCATTCGGGTCTATCTCGAGCGCTGGGGATGGGAGGTCGGGCAGTTCTTCGACGGGCTGTCGACCCGCTCCGACGACGCTGCGATCGCCGCCGCCGCCGACGGTTTCCCCGTTTTCCGGCTGGCTCCCCACGCCTGAGGGGGCATCCGTCACACTCCCACAGGCGCTCCCCGTGCACCCGTTCACGACGGCGGGTCTCCGCTCGGGTGCGCCCGACCCAACCGAAGCACGGCCAGCGGCGTCCTCGCTGGGTAAGCATCTCCCGGAGCCGAGGGCTCCGCAGGATGGATCGCTGGACGAGAGGACATCATGCCCCCCGAACGCCCCCTCCCCGGCCGCCCCCGGCTCGTCGGCACCGCCCTGGGCCTGACCGGACTGGGCCTCACCGCGCTCGTCGGTCTGGCCGCCTGCACCTCCGGCGGGACCGGCGCGACGGCCGGCCAGTCACCGGTCGAGGTGACCGTCACGAGCACGACGTCGCCGGCCGCGACCGTCCCGAGCGCCACGCCGTCGGCTTCTTCAGCCTCCTCGTCGACAACCGCCGGTGCAGGGATCGGCGGGCAGACGTCGACCGCTAGCCCGGGTCAGACCACCTCCGCTCTGCCCACCTGCCAGCCGTCGCAGATGACCATCCGCGTCGAGGCGATGGTCGGTGGCGGCACGGCCGGCGGCCAGGTGCTCGACGTGAGGGCCACCAACACCGGCTCGTCGCCGTGCGTCACCCAGGGCTACCCCGGCCTCTCGCTCGTCGCGCCCGGCACCGGAAAGCAGCTCGGGGCGGCCGCCGTCCGCGCCCCCGGGGAGTCCGGCACCTCCGGAGCCCTCGTGCGCCTCGAGCCGGGTGGGACCGCCGTCGCGCGGGTCAAGATCTCCCGGGCGGAGAACTACGGCGCCGGCTGTTCCCCGACCACGGCCGCCGGGTTCCGGGTCTACCTGCCGGGCACCACGGCCGCGGCCTACGCTCCGTATGCCGTCCCAGCCTGCAGCGTGTCCACGGTCCACCAGCTGGAGGTGCAGCCCTTTACCGGCTGACCCGTACGGGCCGGCCCCCCTCACCCGTCTGCGTGTTGCGCCCCACGTGCCCCTTCTCCCCACCAGAACGGCTCAGAAGGGCCCGGTGGGGGCAACAGGGCGCCGTCGCGGGCGGACGGCTGCGTGGGGCCGGTGGCTGTGGGAGGTTGGGGGGGTGACCGCCAACTCCTGCCTCGCCTCGTGAAGGTCCTCGTCGCCGGGGCCTCCGGGTTCGTCGGCCGCCGCCTGACCCCCGCCCTCGTCCAGGCGGGCCACGAGGTGGTCGCCATGACCCGCCACCCCGACGACTACGACGGGCCGGGCACGCCGACCTTCGGCGACGTCGACGACGAGAGCTCCGTCGCCAAGGCGATGGAGGGGTGCGACGCGGCCTACTACCTCGTGCACTCGCTCGACAGCGCCGACTTCGAGACCAAGGACGCCCGGGCCGCGGGGTCCTTCGGTCGGGCGGCCCGCTCCATGGGCCTGGGCCAGATCATCTACCTCGGCGGCCTCGGGGACGACCGCGACGACCTCTCGGCGCACCTGCGCAGCCGGCGTGAGGTCGAGAAGCTGCTCGCCGACGCCGAGGTGCCCGTCACCACGCTGAGGGCGGGCATCATCGTCGGCGACGAGGGCATCTCGTGGGAGCTGACGCGCCAGCTGGTGGAGCACCTGCCGGCGATGATCACCCCCAAGTGGGTGCAGACCCGGACGCAGCCGATCGCGATCGACGACGTGGTGCGCTACCTCGTGGGCGTGCTCGGGCTTCAGGACGCCAAGGGTGAGGCCTACGACATCGGCGGCCCCGAGGTGCTGCGCTACGCCACGATGATGAAGCGCGTGGCCGAGGTGCAGGGCCGTCCCCTCGTCCTCGTGCCGGTGCCGCTGCTGACTCCGTCGCTCTCGTCGCACTGGCTGAGCTTCGTCACCGACGTCGACGGGCAGACCGCCCGCTCGCTCATCGACTCGATGGGCAACGAGGTCGTCGTGCGCGACGACTCCATCCGCCGCCTGCTGCCCTTCGAGCCGATGGGTTACGACGATGCCGTGCGCACCGCACTGGCGGAGCGGAAGGAGCGGCTGAAGCAGGAGGACCAGGCGTGAGCGTCTTCGACCGGGCCCGTCGCCAGACGCGTGAGATCGCCGGCTGGCTGCCTCGACCGATCACCGAGCAGACCCCGATCGTGCCGCGCGAGAGCCCCGGTGTCGTGTCGCGGCGCAAGCGGGTGGTGACCGTCGTCGGTCTCACCGGCGCCGGCCTGCTGGGGCTGTCGCTCTCGACGAAGCCGGGGTCAGGACGGTTCTACCTCCTCACCTCAGCCGTCGCGGCGACCTGGACCGTGGGTGCCTTCGCCTCCGGTCCCCTGCACGTGGGCCGGATCCGCGGCCGTGACGACATCACCCGGGTGCCGATCGTCACTCCTGTGGCCACGGGGGTCGCCGCCTTCGGCACCTTCTACGGGCTCGCGATGGTCGCGCGGCAGATCCCGTTCCTGGAGAGCGCGATCGGCAACATCCTGCGCTTCGCGGACGAGGGCGACCTGCCCCTGGTCATCCTGACGACGTGCGCCAACGGCATCGGCGAGGAGCTGTTCTTCCGCGGGGCGCTCTTCGCCACCGTGCGCGACGAGCACCCCGTGGTCACCTCGACCGCGCTCTACACGGCTGCGACCCTCGCCACCCGCAACCCCGCCCTCGTGGCCGCCGCTGCGTTCATGGGCGCGCTGTTCGGGGTGCAGCGGCGCGCCTCGGGCGGCGTCCAGGCGCCTGCACTCACCCACCTGACCTGGTCGGTGCTCATGTTGCGCTATCTGCCGCCGCTCTTCGAGAAGGCCATCGCCGACGAGCAGCGGCACGACCGGCACGAGCGTCCCGGTGACTGAGACACGGCCCTCGGTCGTGTGGTTCCGGCGTGACCTGCGTCTGCGGGACCACGCAGCCCTCATGACCGCCATCCAGCAGGGACCGGTGACAGCGCTCTTCGTCCTCGACGACGAGCTGCTCGGCCGCAGCGGCGCCCCGCGTACCGCCTTCCTGCTGCGCACCCTGCGGTCCCTCGCCGCCGACCTCGAGCACCACGGAGGCGGGCTCGTCGTGCGCCGCGGGCGCCCCGAGGAGGTCGTGCCCGCCCTGGCCGGCGAGATCGGCGCCACGGGCGTGCACATCAGCGCCGACTACGCGCCCTACGGTGCCCGCCGCGACGCGCGCGTGGCCAGAGCCCTCGGCGAGGTGCCGCTCGTGCCCACCGGCAGCCCGTATGCCGTCGCGCCGGGCCGCGTACTCAAGGGCGACGGGTCGCCCTACAAGGTCTTCACGCCCTTCTACCGCGCCTGGAGCGACCACGGCTGGCGTCGGCCGGCCGACTCGGACCCTGCCCTGGCGCAGTGGCATGTCGTTGCGGGAGACCCGATCCCCGACGACCCCGCCCACGACGCCGACCTGCCGCCCGCGGGGGAGGCTGCCGCCCTGGATGCCTGGAAAGTGTTCCATGACCATGGTCTTCGTCGCTATCCCAAGCAACGCAACCGCCCCGACATCGACGAGACCTCGCGGATGTCGCCTCACCTCAAGCTCGGCACCATCCACCCGCGCACCATCCTCGCCGACCTCGACCCGGCCCACGAGGCCTACCGGAGGCAGATCTGCTGGCGTGACTTCTACGCCCAGGTGCTGCACCACTGGCCGAGCAGCGCGCACGACTACCTGAAGCCGGCGTTCAAACACATGCAGTACGACACCGGCGACGTCGCCCGGCAGCGGTACTCAGCCTGGCAGCGGGGCGAGACGGGCTACCCGATCGTCGACGCGGGCATGCGTCAGCTGCTCGCCGAGGGCTGGGTGCACAACCGGGTGCGCATGGTCGTCGCCTCCTTCCTGGTCAAGGACCTGCACCTGGAGTGGACGCAGGGCGCGCAGCACTTCATGGACCACCTCATCGACGGCGACCTCGCCAACAACCAGCACGGGTGGCAGTGGACGGCCGGCACCGGCACCGACGCGGCACCGTACTTCCGCGTCTTCAACCCCGTCGCCCAGGGCGAGAAGTTCGACCCCGACGGCGACTACGTCCGGCGCTGGGTGCCGCAGCTGCGCGGCATAGCGGGTGCGGCGGTGCACGCGCCCTGGACCCTCGACCCACCCCCGGCCGGCTACCCCGCGCCGATCATCGACCACGCCGTCGAGCGGCGTGAAGCGCTCGAGCGGCTCAAGGCCATCAGCGCGACCTGACCCGACCCTTCCCCCGCACCACCCGATCCGAGGACGGCGCCCGACCATGAGCCCCACCATCCCCCGCTCACTGCCCGCCACCACAGCCGCCGTCGTGACGACCGCCGTGGTCGGCGGTCTGGGCACCGACGTGAGCTCGGCCTGGTACTCCCGTCTCGACAAGCCGTCGTGGCAGCCGCCCGGCTGGGTCTTCGGGCCGGCGTGGACCACGCTCTACGCCCTCATCGCGGCCGCTTCGGCCCGCACGATCGACCGCATCGAGGACCCGCGGGAGCGCCGCCGCTACCAGCTCGGCCTGGCCGTCAACCTCGTGCTCAACATCGGCTGGACCTGGATCTTCTTCACCGCCAAGCGGCCCCGGCTGGCCCTCGCCGAGATCCTCCTGCTCGAGGTGTCGACGATCGACCTGCTACGGCGCAGCGCCCGGCACGACCCCGCCTCGGGCGCGATGCTCGCGCCGTACGCCGCCTGGGTCGCCTTCGCGACGGCGCTGACCGTCGCGATCGCGCGCCGCAACCCCGGCACCTGACCCCCCGGCCCCTCCTTTCGCATCGCGAGAGGAGGGGGGTGGGGGTCAGGGGGGTGGGCTGACGACGACGACCGGCACCGTGCGGTGCACGGTGAAGCCGAGCCTCGCGTAGACGCCGACGGCCGCAGCGTTGGTCTCGAGGACGTGCAGGAAGGCACCCTCGCCCCGGGCGTGGATCCCCGCCGTGACCGCGGCGACCAGCCTGGAGGCCAGGCCCCGTCCCCGGGCCGACGGGTCGGTGCACACGGCGCTGACCTCGGTCCAGCCCGGTGGGTGCATCCGCTCGCCCGCCATCGCGACCAGCCGGCCCTGCTGCCGCATCCCGACGAAGCGCCCTAGCTCCATGGTGCGCGGGCCGAAGGGCCCGGGCTCGGTGCGGCGCACGAGGTCGGCCACCTCGTCAGCATCCCGATCCGTATGGAGCGTCGTCACCTCGATGTCGTCGCCGACCACCGACGCGGCGGCGCCCGGCGCCGCAGAGACCATCCGCAGCACGGAGAAGGTCATCAGCGCCGACCACCCGCCGGGCAGGGCCGGTGGATCCATCAGGGCCGCACCGTCGTCCGGCCCGAGCAGCTCGGCGAGGTCGGCCCAGTCGCCCGAGCCCGGGTCGGGCGCAAGAGCCGCGAAGGGCGCGATGTCGCGGTGGTAGCGCACCGCCGACCCGACCGAGACGGCATACGGAGCATGGTGACCACGCAGGGCTGCGCCGACCGGGTGGTCGGGTGGACGGGGCGACGCTGCGCTCACGCGACGAGGTCGACGTGACGCGGCACCCAGGGCTCGAGGCGCAGGCGTAGCCCGGCCTCGGGCGCGCTCTTGTCACCCTTGCGGTTGTTGCAGGGCGAGCAGGAGGCAACCGTGTTGAGCCACGACGAGGCTCCCCCACGCGAGATCGGCACGACGTGGTCGACGGTGGTCGCCTTGCCGGCGCAGTAGGCGCAGCGGTGCCGGTCGCGCTTGAGCACGCTGCGCTTGCTCCATCCGGCGTCGCGGTAGAGCCACTTCGCGGCCACGTAGCGGATCAGCCGCACGACCCGGGGTCGCTTGTAGGGGCCGAACATCTGGCCCTCGATGGCTTCCTCGACGACGGCGACCTGGCGCACGAGCATCCCGATCGCGTGGCGCACCGAGACGACGCCGAGAGGCTCGTAGGAGGCGTTCAGGATCACCACCTCGGTCATCTCCTGGGGCCCTTTCTCGCGTCGCTGCTCTCATCGTGCCTGCTGGGCGGAGAAATCGCCTCCCCATTCACCCACCATTCACATCGGGGTCGTCACGCGAAGTCCTCACAGCAGGTGGGTCAGCGCCTGGTCGAGCGAGACCACGTCGGCGTACTTCGCGTCGAGGTCCGCGAGGTTCTGCTCGTGCAGGGTGTGGGTGCGGTCGGCGCAGGCGTCGGCCACGACCTGCACGTGCAAGCCGTGGGTGAGGGCGTCGGTGGCCGTCGCGCGCACGCAGCCCGACGTCGAGACACCGGTCACCACCACGGTGTCGACGCCGAGCCGGGTCAGGTGGGCCGCGAGCCCACCACCGGCGCCAGGCGCGCCTCCCGGCCCGCTCGCCTGCACCCGTCCGGTGAACCCCGACGCGTACTGCTTGACCACGACCGCCTCGTCGGGCAGCGGCTCGAGGGTGAGCTCACCCCAGCCGCCCTCGGCCCCCTCGGCGAAGACCGCGAGGGCGGGCACCTTGCGCACGAACAGGCCACCGTCGGTGAGGTCGGCGGCATACCGCACCGCAGTCCAGACGACCGGGATGCCGACCGCTCTCGCCGCGGCGACGAGGGCGCGGTTGGCCTCGACGACGGGCTCTACGTCAGGGAGGGCGAAGGGCCCGTCGGGCTCGGTGTAGGCGCGGCACAGGTCGACGACGAGCAGGGCGGGGCGGGCGCCCCAGCCGATGCGTCCGGAGAACGCCGCCTCGTGGGGGCCCGGCTCCCCCTGCTCGCTCCTCACGCCCCTGCTCCCCTCAGCTCGACCAGACCGGTCGCTTCGGCGCCGGCAGACCCGTCTCCTCCTGGCACCGGGCCAGCAGCTCCTCGATCGGCGGGCCCATGTCGAAGACGGGCAGCTCGGCCGGGCGCCCGGCTCGCAGCTGCTCGCGCAGCGCTTCCGTCGCGGCGGCGTCGACGACGCCGTCGTCGTCGGCCAGCACGACGCCATACCGCCTGGCGCCCTCGACCGTCACCAGACCGCGGCGCACCTCGAGTGCGACGAGCGCGGGGTCGCGCTCCAGCGGGTCGCCCCACCCGCCGCCGCCCCAGGTCACGAAGTGGAGCACGTCGCCGACGGCGACGGGCACGTCGTGGCACTTGCTCGGCAGCACCTCACGGGTGCCGTCGACCCGGTCGACCCATTTCGTCCCCCGGGCGCCGGGCGTGCCGCCGTTGACGCCCCAGGGGTAGGTCAGCCAGCGGTCGTCGTGGATGGCGATGGCGCCCGGCTCCTCGAACACGTAGGCGACGTCGACGCCGTTGCCGCCGCGGTGCAGGCCGGCACCACCGGTGTCGGCGACGGTCTCCCACTTCTCGATCCGCAGCGGGTAGTACGACTCGAGGTACTCGCAGGGGATGTTGACGAAGCTCGGCCACAACGAGTGGCCGTCGGGCCCGTCGCCCAGCGGGCGGCCGGGGATGCCGCCGAAGCCGATGGAGTAGAGCTGGAACCACTCGCCCGCGCGGTCGCCGGTCGTGTAGTGCCCGGAGTACATGAAGTGCGGGCTGGAGGAGAACCCGGCGGCGTTGAGCAGGGCCGGGTTGGTCTGCCCGAGCAGGCCGCCGAAGAGGTCGAAGACCCGCCCGATGCCGTGGTTGCGTCCCGAGAGCGCGGCGGGGTGCTTCGGCTTCCAGTACGACCCGTCGGGGATCGTCACGTCGACGAGCGGGTAGAACCCGTCGTTCCACAGGATCTGAGGGTCGGCGACGGTGATCATGTAGATGCCGAAGAACATCCGGGTGAGGTTCTCGTTGATGTAGTAGTTGATCGGGCCGACGGCCTGCGGGCTCGAGCCGGTGAAGTCGAGGTGCACCTTCTCGCCGGTGCGGGTCAGCGACAGCTTCAGCTCGTAGGGGCCGTTGCCGACGCCGTCGTCGCAGATGTAGTCGGTGAAGGACAGGGTCTTCCCGTCCTCGAAGACCATGGCCAGCAGCACCTTCATGGCGTCGTAGTTGCGCTGCAGCAGCGCATCGAGCGCGGCGAGATAGGTTGCCGTGCCGAAGCGCACGCACATCTCGACGACGCGCCGCGACGCCGTACGGCAGGCCGCGACCAGGCCGTTGAGGTCGGCGCGGTTCCAGTCGGGCATCCGCACCTGGTTGAGCACGATGCGCAGGGCGTCGTCGTTGACGATGCCCTTGGCGTAGAGCTTGAAGGGCGGGATGACCACGCCCTCCTCGTAGATCGTGCGGGCGTCGGTGGGCATCGAGGAGGGTGTCTTGCCGCCGACGTCGGACATGTGGCCGAACATCGAGGCCCAGCCCACGATCCGCCCCTGGTGGAAGACGGGCACGACCACGAGCCAGTCGTTGGCGTGGCTGATCGCCGCGCCACACGCGTAGGGGTCGGAGGTGAGCAGCACGTCGCCCTCCTCGATCGTGCCGTCGTAGCCGTCGAGGAAGTCGGGGATCGAGAGCCCGAACTGGCCGACGACCATCTTGCCGTCGCGGTCGGCGATGAGCGGGAACTCGTCGTGCTGCTCGCGGATGCCGGGCGAGAGGGCGGTGCGGAAGAGCACCTCGTCCATCTCGTAGCGGGCGTTGCGCAGGCCGTTCTCGATCAGGTCGAGCGTGACCGGGTCGACAGGGGCGTCGAGAAGGGGCAGCGCCGCCGAGGCGGTCTCGATGATGCGTGCCATCTCAGGCCTCCGTCGTGGTGGTGGGTCCGGTCGAGGTGCTCGACACGGGGTTGATGAGCAGGCTGCCGGAGCGGTGGACCGTGGCGGCGTGGCCGGGCAGCACCAAGGTGGTGGAGTCCATCTCGGTGACGATGGCCGGTCCGGTGACGACGTCGCCCGCCCGCAGCGTGGCGCGGTCGTAGACGCTCGCCCCGACCGCAGCCCCCGAGACGTGGACCTGCGCCGTGCTCACCGGTTCTGGCGGACCGGTCGTGTCGTCGAGGGTGAGGGCAGCCACCTCGGGGCGCGGGCCGCTCACCGTCGCGCGGGCGTTGACGAGCTCGTGGTCGACGGTGAGCAGGAAGCCGAAGAGCCGCTGGTGCTCCCCGTCGAAGGCCTCGCCGAGCGTGCGGAGGGCGGTGTCGCGCGCCCCGTCCTCCAGCCAGGCCGGGTCGAGCGTCACGGGGATCTCGAAGCCCTGCCCGTGGAAGCGCACGTCGACCGTGTAGGTCACGCTCTGGTCGGTGCGGGGCAGGCCCTGCGCCTCGAGCCGACCACCGGCGTCGGTGGCCAGCTCGGTGAGGACCTGGGCCAGCTCGTCGCCGCTGAGGTCGGCGAACCGACGCAGCACGGTGCGGGCGGACTCGTCGCGACGAGAGGTCGTCGCGTCGCCGAGGGCGCAGAGCACGCCGGGGGACGGCGGCACGATGACCGGCCAGGCACCGGTGAGGATGCCGAGGGCGTTGGCGTGCAACGGTCCGGCGCCGCCGAAGGCGACGAGCGCGAAGTCGCGCGGGTCGAAACCCTGCTGCACGGACACCAGCCGCAGGCCGCCGAGCATGTTCTCGTTGACGATGTCGATGATGCCGGCCGCGGCGACCTCGGGTGAGGCCAGACCCATCGCGTCGGCGATGCGGGAGACCGCCGTACGGGCGGCGTCGACGTCGAGGGTGATCTCGCCCCCGGCGAGGTCGGAGGGAAGGTAGCCGAGCACGATGTTGGCGTCGGTGACGGTGGGCTCGGTGCCACCCTTGCCGTAGGCCGCCGGGCCGGGGTCGGCCCCCGCCGACTGCGGGCCCACGCGCAGCGCCCTGGTCAGCTGCGGCACGTGGGCGATCGAGCCCCCGCCTGCGCCGACGGTGCGCACGTCGACGC
>JALYVC010000251.1 GCA_030853445.1 Actinomycetota bacterium
CGCCCGGGCCCTGCCCCCTCGCGGCGCACCGCTCGGGGCGACGCGGTGGGTGACGAGCACAAGCCGCCGCGGCGACCGGCCCTCTTCACCCCCGCCGCGATCGAGGCACACAGCGGCGGCCACGACCCGTTGAAGGAGATCGAGGCAGCCCATGAGACGGCTGCCGTCCTCGTGCATGCCGGTCGGTCGTCCCGCGACCCCGTCCTGACGGCCCGTCTCGTCGCCCTCGTCGAGGAGCTCGGCCTCTCCACGGTGGCCGACCTCTGGGCGCACCGTCCGGCCCGGAGCCTGCCGGGTGCCCTGTGGCGCCTCTACGTGCTGCGGGAGTGGGTGCGCCGGTCGCCCGAGGAGGCCAGTGCCGACTACTCCGCCGGCGTCCGGTTCACCGACGTCGACGCCATCGTGGCGGGAGCCGCCGACCCCGCCGGCCCGCAGGAGGTCAGGGAGGTGGCCGACGCCATCCTCGCGGGGATCTTCGAGGGCGACCTCGCCGTCGCGCTCGATCGTGCGGCTGCCTTCTGCCGTGTCGTCGCAGCGGGTCGCGGGGAGCGCACCGAGGGAGCGGCGGCTGCCGAGCGTGCCGCCCAGCTGCTCCTGACCGCCGACGACCTCGCTGCCGCGGCTTCGCTGTGGCGTCGCAACGACCTGGTCTGAGGGCCGACAGCCGGGTGGGGACCGTCAGCGGCTCCGGCCGTTTTCCCTGACCCTCCACTGCGGCCGGTGGTCGCCGGGTTACCCTTGGGAGTCGTCGGGCCGCGGATGCCCCGGGTCCCACATATAGCCGCTACGAGCGGCCTTGCACCGTGAGGTGCTCCCGGCCCGACGTCACCCCGCCCCAGGATCAGCCCGGCTGGCAGCCGAGGAGATGACGGTCGAGGTCGACGCGGGCCGACGACCAGGCCCGTCGACCGGGACCGCGCCAGTCGCAGGGGCGGCACCACGCATGGTCGAAGGACCCCCGGGGGTCGATACCCGACGAGGGCCCTCGGCGCTCAGCAGGCGCCGCCGCTGACGGACGGGTTTCGCTCGCGTCACGAGCGGTGTCAGGCTTCGACGACATGTCCTCATCATGACGGCTCGTGGGGGCGCCGGGAATGGCATGACCCGTTGGGACCATTTCCGGCTCAGAACGCTGTGGGTGACCCACGCAGGGCCCCGTGACAGCGGCCGGGCACCTAGAGTTGGGACCGTGAGCTCCCTTGACGACACCGAGCTGCGCGATACCGCTCTGCACGACGAGATCCACCTCGTCGGCGAGCTCATCGTCGCGGCCAGCGTGTCCGACGGACCCCTGTCCAGCGGCGAGATCGACGAGGTTCTCGGGGTCGCGGACCCGACTCCCAGCGAGACCTGAGAGCCGCTCAGCCGAAGCGGCCGGAGATGTAGTCCTCCGTCGCCCGCTCGGTCGGGTTGTTGAAGATCTTCGTCGTGTCGTTGATCTCGACGAGCTTGCCCGGCTTGCCGGTGGCGGCGAGGTTGAAGAACGCCGTGCGGTCGGACACCCGGGCAGCCTGCTGCATGTTGTGGGTGACGATGACGATGGTGAACTCGCTCTTCAGGTCGTTGACGAGGTCCTCGATCGCGAGCGTCGAGATCGGGTCGAGCGCGGAGCAGGGCTCGTCCATCAGCAGCACCTGTGGGCGCACCGCGATGGCCCGGGCGATGCACAGACGCTGTTGCTGTCCACCGGACAGGCCGGCGCCCGGCTTCTTGAGACGGTCCTTCACCTCGTTCCAGAGGTTGGCGCCCTTGAGGGACGCCTCCGCCGCCTGGTCGAGCTCCTTGCGGCCCCGTACGCCGTTGAGGCGCAGCCCGGCCACGACGTTGTCGTAGATCGACATGGTCGGGAAGGGGTTCGGGCGCTGGAAGACCATGCCGACCGAGCGGCGAACCGCCACCGGGTCGACCGACTTGGCGTAGAGGTCCTGGTCGTCGAGACGCACGCTGCCCTCGACCCGGCCACCGGGGATCACTTCGTGCATTCGGTTGAGCGTGCGCAGGAAGGTCGACTTCCCGCAGCCCGAGGGGCCGATGAAGGCGGTGACGGTGCGGGGCTCGACGGTCATCGTCACGCCCTCGACGGCCTTGAAGTCGCCGTAGTAGACACTGAGGTCCTTGACGTCGATGCGCTTGCCCATGGGTGCTGGTGTCGCTTTCGTGGGAGCCGCGGTCAGCGGCTGACCGAGCCGAACCGGGAGATGACCCGGCCGATGAGGTTGAGGAGCAGGACGAGCAGGATCAGGGTGAGTGCCGTCGCCCACATGCGCTCGACCGCGGGGGCGATCCCGAGCTCGGTGCGATCCTGGTTGATCATCGTGGGGAGGGTCGGCATGTTGCCGGAGAAGAGGTTGGTGGCGATGCTCTTGGTGTAGGGCCCGAGGATCAGCAGGGGGGCCGTCTCACCCATGATGCGGGCCAGGCCGAGCAGCACGCCGGTGATGATGCCGGAGAACGCGGTCGGGAGCACCACGCGGGTGATGGTCTTCCACTGCGGCACCCCGAGGGCGAGGGACGCCTCACGCAGCTCGTTGGGCACGAGCTTGAGCATCTCCTCGGTGGAGCGCACGACGACGGGCACCATCAGCAGCACGAGGGCCAAGCTGACGGCGAAGCCGACCCGGCCGAACCCGAAGACGGTGACCCACACCGAGTAGACGAAGAGGGCGGCGACGATGGACGGCACGCCGGTGAGGATGTCGACCATGAACGAGGTCACCCGGGCTATCGGGCCCTGGCCGTACTCGACCAGGTAGATCGCGGTGAAGACGCCGATCGGGACGGCGATCAGCGCCGTCATCCCCGCCTGCAGGAGCGTGCCCTGGATCGCGTGGACCGCGCCGCCACCGACGTCGGTCGAGTTGATGTTGCGCTGCGACTGGGTCCACCAGGAGGAGGACAGGAGCAGCGTAAGCCCCTTGCTCGCAACCGTCCAGAGGATCCAGACGAGCGGCACGATGGCGATCCCGAAGGACAGCCACATCACCACGGCGGCCACGACGTCCTTGATCCGCCGGGAGGTGGACCGATGTCCGAGGTCGAGCCCGTCACCCGTGGCCGGGCGCCTCGGGCCGGTCGAGGCGATGCTCGGACGCAGCGCGGCGTCGGCGGTCTCGGCGGAGCTGGTCATGAGCGGCTCATTCCGTGAAGGCCTTGCGGCGCTCGATGACGACGCGGGCGATGGCGTTGACGACGAACGTGAGGAGGAAGAGGACCAGGCCCGCCGCGATGTAGGCCCCGGTCTTCTGGGGGCTGTCGAACTCGGCCGCGTTGTTGGCGATGCGCGAGGCGAAGGTCTCACCACCGTTGAACAGCGAGAAGGTCCACGGGGATCCGGGTGCGAGGGTCGAGACGAGGAAGGTGACGGCGATGGTCTCGCCGAGGGCCCGCCCCAGGGCCAGCATCGCGGCCGAGATGACCCCCGGCCGGCCGAAGGGGAGCACGGTGGTGCGGATCATCTCCCACTTCGTCGCACCGAGCGCCAGGGCGCCTTCCTTGTGGGTCGTCGGCGTGTGGTCGAAGACCTCGCGCGACAAGGCGGTGACGATCGGCAGGACCATGATGAACAAGACGATGCCGATGAAGAAGATGGTGCCGCCGCTGATGCCGGTGGGAGCGAAGAGCGGGATCCACCCGAAGGCGGTCTGCAGGCCGTTCTCCACGGGCTTGACGACGGCGCGGAAGGTGAGTGCCCCCCACAGCCCGTAGACGATCGACGGCACGGCGGCGAGCAGGTCGACGAGGCTGGCGGCGGGCCGGCGCAGCCATGGGGGTGCGTACTGCGTGATGAAGAGCGCGACCGCCACCCCGACGGGCACGGCGATCACCATCGCGATGAGCGAGGCCGAGACCGTCGTCCACAACAGCTCGACGATGCCGAACCGTGGGGCGTCCCCGCCCGGTGTCCACTCGCGAGAGGTCAGGAAGCTGGCCTGGTCCTTGGCCAGCGCCGGCACGGCCTGCGCGACCAGGAAGACCCCGATGAGGGTCACCAGCGCGATGACCAGGAGCCCTGCGCCCCGGGCAGCGCCACCGAAGAGGCGGTCTCCGAGACGGCCGGTGGAGGTGAGCCCCCCGACGGGGTGGTCCCCGTCGGGGAGCTCGTCGACGGCCGACACACCAGTCACAGAGGACACGTGATCAGGCTTCCCTTGCTCGTTGGGTGTGGGCGGGGTGCTCCTGGCTCAGCTGATGGCGGCGATGGCCGTCTTGACCTTGCTCGCCACCTCGACGGGGAGCGGAGCGTAGCCGAGCGAGGCGAGGGACTGCTGGGTGCTGTCCGAGGCGAAGCTGGTCAGGAACGCCTTGACGTTCTTGCCCGTCTGCGCGTCAGCGTACTTCGAGCAGACGATCTCGTAGGTCACCAGGACGATGGGGTAGGCCCCCGCCTCCTTGGTGGCGTAGTCGAGCTTGAGGGCCAGGTCGTTGCCCTCTCCGGCCTGGGTGGCGACGGCGATGGCCTTGCCGGCCGACCCGCCGGTCAGCTCGACCGGGGTGCCGCTGCCGGTGTCGACCTGGGCCATCGCGAGCTTGTTCTGCTGGGCGTAGGACAGCTCGGTGTAGCTGATGCCACCGTCGGTCTGGGCGACGGCGGTCGAGACGCCGGCCGACTTCTCCTTGCCCTCGCCCTTGCCGGCCCACTTCTTGGCCGGCTTCGCCGGCCACGACGCGGGGGCGACCGTGTTGAGGTACTTGGTGAAGTTCTCGGTGGTGCCCGAGTCGTCGGAACGGAAGAAGACCTTGATGGCCGTGGCCGGCAGGGTCGCGCCGGAGTTGAGCGCGGCGATGGCCGGGTCGTTCCAGGTGGTGATGGCGCCCTGGAAGATCTTGGCCATCACGTCGGCGTCGAGCACGAGCTTGTCGACGCCCTTGACGTTGAAGACCACGGCGATGGGGCCGGCGACCATGGGCAGGTCCCAGGCCGGCGAGCCGCAGGTGGTGGTGGCGGCGGTCTGCTCGTCGGGCTTCAGCGCCGAGTCGGAGCCCGCGAACTTCACGTTGCCGCCGGTGAACTGCTTGATGCCGGCGCCCGAGCCGGTCGCGTTGTAGTTGATCGTCGCGTCGGTGCAGGCCTGCTGGTAGGTCTTGATGGCCTGCTCGATGGCGGTCTTCTGAGCGGTGGAGCCCTCGGCGTTGAGCTGGCCGGAGAAGCAGTCACCTGCTGCAACGGACGCGGAGCTGCCGGAGCCGGACCCACCGGTGGAGGTGTTGTCGCTGCCACAGGCCGAGAGCGCGAGCGCTCCCACGAGGGCGACGGCGCCGACGGAGCTGGTACGGGTGATGCGCACGGGGAGATCCCTCTCGAAAGACGATGTCTGGTCGGAGGCAGGGCGTCATGGCAGCTGGCCGTGTCCTCCGCCGCGAACATAGAGGGGTCCGGTGAAGGGTTCTGCCCAAGCGGTTAACACCGGGTGAACGGGCAGAGACATTCTGGGGAGGGGCGCTCAGGTCTGGTGTCGCTCGGCCGCCACGACGCGCGCGGCGCTGCCGGTCGAGACGACGTGGCACACGAGCACCTCGCCCTTGGCCATCGACTGGTCGGCCGACTCCGCGATCAGGGCGGCGGCCTCCTTCCCGGCCTCGCCGGAGGTGTCCAGCTGGTCGGCGACGGCGTCCAGCAGCGTGGGCAGCACCGGGCCGTGGCTGCAGATCGCCGTCGGGCGACCCCGCTCGAGCGTCCGACGCAGGTGGTGGGGAGCCCGGTCGGGCCGTGCCGTGAAGCCCTCCTCGGAGAGTCCCTCCTTGACCTTGATCGAGGTGGCGGTCGCGGCGGCATACGGGGCCAGCGTGTCGACGCAGCGGCGGGCCGGTGACGAGATGAGCCGCGTGACGCCGTACGCGGCGAGCAGCGGGCCGGTCGCGGCGGCCTGCCCGACCC
>JALYVC010000184.1 GCA_030853445.1 Actinomycetota bacterium
GCGATCGACGCCTGCAAGAAGGCCGGCAAGTACATCGGCATCTGCGGGCAAGGCCCCTCCGACCATCCCGACCTCGCCGAGTGGCTCATGCAACGCGGCATCGACACGATGTCCCTCAACCCCGACACCGTCGTCGACACCTGGCAACGCCTCGCCACGGCGTCCTCGGCTGACTGAGGCATCGTCTCCGGTCGAGACGTCGATCCGGCACCCGATCGTTCGTCGTAGGAGTAGCCGGGACGATCCTGGCGGAGTGACATCAGACGACTTGACTGGAGGTGGCCGAGCATGGCGAAGTACCTGATCCTCATCTACGGAGACGAGGCGCAGTGGGACGCCAGGACGGCGGAGCAGGAACAGGCACTCGGGGACGGGCACCGGGCGTTTCGCGCGGCCGCCGGCGAGGGGTTGCTCGGCGGCGGGGAGCTGGAGGCAGCCTCGACGGCCACCACGTTGCGCGGGGTGACGTCGGGGCGGACCACACCGACGGACGGGCCTTTCCTGGAGACCAAGGAGGCATTGGGGGGGTACTACGAGATCGAGGCCCCCGACCTCGACGCCGCGATCACCCTCGCCCGCCTGCTCCCCGAGACGCGCGAAGGCCACGCCGCCGTCGAGATACGCCCGCTCGTGGGGCGGCGCTGAGCCCCCAGGGCGCCGCGATGGCCGAGGTCGCCGATGTGGTTGCACAGGCGCACCGCCGCGAGTGGGCACGGGTGCTCGGCGCGACCGTGCGGGTCACACGCGACCTCGACCTCGCTGAGGAATGCGCCCAGGACGCTTATGCCACGGCCCTCACGGTCTGGCCGCGCGACGGCATCCCGGACCGGCCGGGCGCCTGGCTGACGACCGTGGCGGCGAACCGGGCGCGTGACGTCCTGCGTCGTCAGTCGGCCTGGCGTCGCACCCTTCCCAGGCTCGTCACCGACGAGCACGAGCCAGGGCCGGAGCACCATCTCGGCCTGGTCGAGCACGGTGCGATCGACGACGACCGGCTACGGCTGGTCTTCGTCTGCTGTCACCCGGCGCTGTCCGGCGACGCCCAGGTCGCCTTGACCCTGCGGCTGGTCTGCGGTCTGACGACCGACGAGGTGGCGCATGCCTTTCTCGTCCAGCCGGCCACTATGGCAGCCCGAATCACCAGAGCCAAGAAGAAGATCGCGGCGGCGAGGGTCCCGTTCCGGGTGCCCGAACCTGCGGACCTCGGCGAGCGGGTGGAGGCGGTGCTCGACGTCGTCCACCTGGTGTTCACGACCGGACACACCGCGCCCTCCGGTGAGAACCTGACCAGGACAGCGCTGGTCGGCCGGGCCCTCGACCTCGGACGGCTGCTCCACGGCCTGCTCCCTGACGACGACCGCGTCACGGGACTGCTCGCCCTGATGCTGCTCGTCGACGCTCGCCGGGCGACTCGGGTGGGTCAGGACGGAACGCTGGTGCTCCTGCCGGACCAGGACCGCACGCGCTGGGACCGGGCGATGGTCGACGAAGGGGTCGCGCTCCTGACCGGGACCGGTAGGCGTTCGGCCCCGGACCGGTTCACCGTCCAGGCCGCGATCGCCGCCGTCCATGCCGAAGCGGCGACCTGGGTGGACACCGACTGGGCCGAGATCGTCGCTCTCTACGACGTCCTGCGGGCCCTGTGGCCATCGCCGGTCGTGGAGCTGAACAGGGCCGCCGCACTGGGTTTCCGTGACGGCCCCCAGGCTGGTCTGGACGCGATGCAGCCGTTGCAGCGCGAGCCGGCGCTGGTGGCCTACGGCTATCTCAGCGCGGCCCGGGCCGACCTGCTGCGCCGTCTCGGCCGGCGCTCGGAGGCCGTGCAGGCATACGAGGAGGCGGTTGCGCTCACCGACAACGACGTCGAGCGGGCCTTCCTGGTCGGCCGCCTCGCCGAGGTGCGGGGCGGGGTGGCCGACGCCTGACTCCTGCGCCTGTCGGAAATTCCGGGCGGACTGTGGTGGGACTCGCTGGCGCCTTCTCCGACCGAACTCACGCCTTCTCCGCTTGGACTCACGTCGTTCCCGGTTCTGGGCGGTGCGTCAGCCCGAAAAGCAGGCAGAACGTGAGTTCGGTCGGCGCGGTGGGGAGCTCACGGCGACCGACGCGACGGCCAAGGCGGACATCGTATGGGCCGGAGTCAGCCAGATCGCGACGAGGCCGGCGATGGCGGCGCCCACTGCCTGGCCGGCCATCAGTCCTGTCGAGTAGAGGCCGAACACCGCATCCGGAACTCGGGTATCGCGAAGATCTCGCGGTAGATGCGCATGGTTCGGATTCTGTGCCAGCCTGGGCTGGGAATGCCAATGATTCGCGAGGAGACGAAACCTGATGGGCGCGTGGCGCGTGTCGGCCGACCTGCTGGCCTCGAGCCGGTTCACCCTTTCGCCGCTGAGCGAGTGCGTCGTCGCCATGACCGTGCTGGAGATGCCCGCCGGACCGTGGCAGCAGGTCTTCCACTCCGGCAACCGCACGGCCTATGACGAGATGCTGGTCGAGCACCCGATCCGCCGCGAGCTGGGTGCTCGGGCCTGGCGACCCCGACGCGGTGACCAGCCCGGTTGGATGGCCGACTTCCTCTCGATCGCGCCGAGCCGAACCGGCATGACCTTCGACGACGAGCTCGACCTGCTCGCGAGGGAGTGGGACGACCAGCGGCGACGTTGCGCATGTTGTCGCCGAATCTGGCCAGTCGCAAGGAGCGCATCGCCGCGACTCCCTGGGCGGCGCGGGCCCACTCGGCGACCGGCTCGACGGTGCGGGTCACTGAGACGTGACTGGCGACGATCGCCTGCGGCGGACCTCTCCGAATCTCGTCGACCATCGACCACGGGGACGTGTTACCGCTAACCAAGATCTGCGCCGCTTGGCAGGCATCCTCGTCTGAGAGCACCCGAGCATGAATGCGCGCACCTTGGTCCACCGGCCCGCATTCTGCACGGTGTTCGCGGCTCCACCAACGTGCGCGGAGTTCGTGCGCGGTGCGCGCACCTGACGAAAGTCGGGGTGACAGGATTTGAACCTGCGGCCTCGTCGTCCCGAACGACGCGCGCTACCAAGCTGCGCCACACCCCGTGGCAGACCTGCGTGCTTCTCGATGGTGCTTGCCGCCTCGACAACCGGCTCGAGAACCGGCGAGGGGCAGCGAGAAGTGAGGATAGCCGAGGCGGCACCGCTAACCCCAATCGGCCGCCGTCCTGGAGCCAAACCGGGCCGGTCGCGGCGCTCAGGCGTCGGCGGCGACGAGGGTCAGCAGAGTGGCTTCGGGCCGGCACGCGAACCGCACCGGCGCAAAGGGCGAGGTCCCCAGGCCGGCCGACACCTCGAGGTAGGCCGCGTCGTCCGGCGGCGGCATACCGACACTTCGTCCCGCGCCCGGCCACCACCGGGACAGCCCCTTGGCACGGCCGGTGTCCAGGTCGCAGTTGGTGACGAGCGCCCCGACGAACGGCACGCACAGCTGACCGCCGTGCGTGTGGCCGGCGATGAGGAGGCGCGCCCGGTCGCGCGCCATGGCATCGAGGACGTGCTGGTAGGGCGCGTGCGTCACGCCGACCGTCAGCGCGGCCCGGGGGTCCGCCGGGCCCTCGACGAGCTCGTAGCGGTCGTAGCCGAGATGCGGGTCGTCGACACCGATGAACTCCAGGGGAGAACCGCACACGTCGAGTACCATCCGGGAGTTCGTCAGGTCGGTCCAGCCGAGGTCGAGCAGGCCCGCGACGAGGTC
>JALYVC010000185.1 GCA_030853445.1 Actinomycetota bacterium
CCGACGCTGACCTTGTCACCCTGTGCGACGAGGAGCTTGCTGTTGTGCGCATACCAGGAGACGGTGCCGTCCCAGTACTGGATCTCCAGCTTGTTGCCGTAGCCGCCCGACCAGGTGGCGAAGATCACCGTGCCGCTCGACATGGCCTTGACGGGGGTGCCGACCGGGATCGCGAAGTCCTGCCCGGGGTGCAGCGAGCCCCACCGCATACCGAACCCGCTCGAGAGGGCGTAGCTGGCGTTGATCGGGGGGACCCAGCTGTGCGCAGTGGCCGCCACGGCGGCGGAGGTCGCCTGGGCCTGGACTGCCGCAGCGGAGTCGGCCTGAGCCTTGGCGGCCTGGTCGGTCTGCGCCTGCTGCGCTGCTGCCGAGTCGGCGGCAGCCTGGTCGTCGGCAGCCTGAGCGGCCGAGTCGGTCTGGGCCAGATCGGCGCGGCTGACGGGCGCACCACTCTCGGCAGGGAAGACGTCCGTGCCACCAGCCGGGGTCGCTGCGGCAACCGAGGCCGTCGCCGAGGAGGACGTCGCCGACGTGGACGTCCGCGAGTCGCTGCGCGCTGCCCGGTCGCCGAGCTCACGCTGGATGATGTCGTGAGTCACAGTCGTCAACGGGGTCGCTCCGCTGAGAGGCGTGGCGCTCGCGAGCGACTGCGCGTCCGACGCGCCGTGCGCGGTACCGAGATGGGCACCTGTCGCAGTCAGGGCGAGCGTCGCTGCGGCGGCCGTCGGCAGGAGGTAGCCCGAGCCGGCGAACCGGCTGCGTCCGGACCGACCCCTGCCGGTGGTCGCGTGACGGGGTTCTGGAGCGCGGTGGCGTCCTGCCGGGGCGCGGTGGCGCCCACAGTAGATGGCGTCAGACAAGAGGGGGGGTTCCTTGATCGTCCGTGGGGGTCGGGCGAAGGCGTACTTCATGCCGCTAGGGGGTTGGCGGGTGACCCTACCGTGATCAATTTGTTATGGACAAATCAACCATCTGCGACGGATGCCCTCGACAGCGTCTTCGGCAGGGGCCGCCGACCAGCCAACGGGGCGACTCCCGGGGTGACCGTGCTGCCGTCCGCGTCGAGGTGGGCGAGGGCGGTCGAGATGCCGTGCACGACCGAGCTCATGATGGGCAGACTCATGTGACCGACCGCATGCATCTCGACATTGGTGACATTGAGATCGGGGTGCTCGAGGGCGGCCGTGCGCTGCGGGAACATCAGCTGGTCCAGGTCCGACCAGTAGCACAGGAAGCGGGTCCGGCAGGCCGTGACGGGCTGCTGGAGCTCCTGCATCAGCGGGCTTCCCGGTCGCAGCTGGCGGGTGAGCTGGCTATGCCAGGCGTATGCCGTGTAGGTCCCCTGGTGCGGTGAGCCCAGCGTCACGAGCGTGTGGACCCGTTCGTCGCCACCGAGCCGAGTGACGTAGTAGCGCGCGATGAGCCCACCCATGCTGTGGCCGATGACGTGGATGCGCTCGTAGCCGGTCTCCGCCACGAGCGCCTCGACCTCCTCGGCGAGCTTCGCGGCAGCCGCCCGCACGTCCCCGGTGAGGATCGAGTAGTTCATCGACGTGACGCGCCCGAAGCCGCGGCGGCGCAGGCCCAGGCGTAGCAGGGTGAAGATCGACCGGTTGTCGGCCATGCCGTGCACGAGCAGGATCGGGGTGCCGGCCGCCTCCACATCGTGGATCGCCAGGCCGCGCTGGACCGGAGCGAGGTCCTCGATCCGGTAACCCTGCGAGACTTCGCGCGTTCGCACCGCGCCGAACCCCTTCAGCCCGATCGGGTAGATCGCCAGGTGAGCACCCAGCCAGGCAACCTCGACGGCGGCACCCGCAACCCCGGTGGGGGTGGCGAGCGCTCGGGCGGCGTCCCCGACCACGTCGACCGTGGCGTCGGCGGCCCGCAGGACGGTGTCGATCGTGGACCGCCCCGCGTCCGAGAGCGCGCCGAGCGCTCCCGTGACGGCGCCGGCGGAGCGGCGCAGATCAGCGGTGCCGCGCTGCACGGCCCGCGTGCAGGCCGTTCCCGCACCCGTGCTCGCGCGGCCCGAGAGACCCGCAGAGCACCGGACCGGGGCGAACGGCGTACCGGGCAGCATCGACATGGTCTGGCGACCCTAACCGGCAGACCCAGGTTTCGTTGGGCTTCGCTACGCTTCAGCGTTATGAGCGAGTCACCGATCCGGGTCGTCGTGGCCAAACCGGGACTCGACGGGCACGACCGCGGCGCGAAGGTCGTCGCCAGGGCGCTGCGGGACGCCGGGATGGAGGTCGTCTACACCGGTCTGCATCAGACCCCCGAGCAGATCGTTGAGGCCGCCATCCAGGAGGACGCCGACGTGGTGGGGCTCTCTGTCCTCTCCGGCGCCCACATGACGCTGTTTGCCAAGGTGGTGCAGCTGCTCGAGGAGCGCGACGCGGGGGACATCATCGTGTTCGGGGGCGGCATCATTCCCGAGGACGACATCCCCGAGCTGAAGAAGCTCGGGGTCGCGACCGTCTTCACCCCCGGCGCGACGACGACCGAGATCGTCGCCTGGGTCCGCGAGCACGTGGACCCCGACCGCTGACTGTCCACTCCTCGGACAGCCCATGCGC
>JALYVC010000254.1 GCA_030853445.1 Actinomycetota bacterium
TCGACCTCGTGACGACCGTCACGAGGAAGCCCACCGCAGCAGCTGCTGTGGACGCCAGTGCACACAAGGAGAACACATGATGCGCACCAGGAAGGGCGCCGTCACGGTCGCCCTCGGCGCCGTCGTCGCGCTTGCCGCGGCCGCCTGCAGCAGTGGGTCGACGGGCTCGCCAGGAGAGGGATCACGAGCGACCGGCCTTCGGGTCGAGCGCGTCACGCAGTCCGTCGCCGAGCAGGTTGAAGGACAGGACGAGGATGAAGACGACGAGGCCCGGGAAGAAGAAGAAGGCCGGGTCGGGCAGGGCGTAGGACACCGAGTCGTTGAGGATCGCGCCCAGCGATGCCGTCGGCGGGTTGATACCGACCCCGAGGAATCCGAGGGCGGCCTCGGCCGCGATGTTGGCCGGCAGGACGAGCGTCGTGTAGACGAGCAGCGGCGCCCACAGGTGCGGCAGCAGCTCCTTGACGTAGATCCGGCCCCGTTTGGCCCCGAGAGAGCGGGCGGCCTCGATGAACTCGCGCTCCCGCAGCGACAGCACCTGGCCGCGGATGATGCGTGAGAAGAAGGGGAAACCGAAGAAGCCCAGGACGAGGATCATGAAGACGATCTTCGGCCCCGGCGCACTCTCGGCCTGGTTCATCGTCGAGGCGATGCGCGCGACGAGCACGGCCTGCAGCGAGAGCAGCATCAGGGTCGAGGGGAAGCTCAGCACCAGGTCCATGAACCGGCTGATCAGCCAGTCGACCCAGCCACCGGCGAAACCAGCGACCACGCCGAGTGCGGTCCCGAAGACCACCGAGAAGACGGTGGCCGACACGGCGACGATGAGCGAGGTCGTCATCCCGGTGAGGATCCGCGACATCAGGTCGCGGCCGGTGCCGGGCTCGACCCCGAGCGGATGAGCCCACGACATGCCGCCGGCGAAGCCCTCGGGGATCGAGCCCAGCCCCTGGACGAGACCAGCGTTGAGCGCGTCGGGCTTGAGGATGTCGAAGGCCGCGAGCACCGGTGAGAGGACCGCGATGACGAGGAACAGGACAGCGACGAAGAACGCCACCATGGTCACCTTGTCGCGACGCAGACGGCGACGCACGATCTCCCACGGCGAGCGACCCTTGATCGCGACTGCACCGTCCGTGGCGACGTCGTCGACGTCGCGCGACTCGGTGTCTTCCTGGCCCGGAGCGATGGTCATGCGGTGCTGAACCTCTTCTTGCGCAAGAACCCCGCCGTGTGGAGGGGGAATCGACGAAACCTTAGACCAGCGCGTCCCACATGGTGAACCGTCGGGGGCGGACGAGGCCGGATCGTGACCGTTCCCGTTGCCGGCTGGGAGCTGGCTGTGAAACCGACGCCACCCCGCCTGTGAGCAGAAGGGGCGGCGCATACGCTACGCCTACGGGGTGCCAGGAGCCCGCCCATCCGGGTCGTGGTGTGGAGAACCTTCGTGAGGGTCGCCCGACGCCGCGGGTCGAGGGCGGGTCAGTCCCGGCTCAGCTGCACCCGCGCCAGGTCGACGTAGCCGCCGAACAGCGGGTTGTCCTCGTAGCCCACCACGCCGGAGCCGTGCACGAGCACGTGGCGCCGCTGGGCCAGCGCGACGAGACCACCCCGGGCGGCCACGAGGGCGTCGACCTGCCCCCAAGCGGCGTTCCGCGCGGCATCGTCGGGGGTCGCCGCGGCCTTGTCGATGGCGGCGTTCACCTGCGCGTCGGCGAAGTAGCCGTAGTCCTGTCCCGGGCCGGCGCCCGAGAGGTTGAGCCGGGAGTCGACGATCGGCGGGAGCACGGTGGACCCCGACGGCCAGTCGGCGCTCCAGCTGGCGCGCACGACGTCGTACCGGGTCGCCGCGGCGGGAGCGGAGATCGTGGCGTAGTAGTCGTCGGACACCGGTGACAGCGTCACCGCGAACCCCGCCTGCTCCCACCCCGCACTCAGGGCCGCGAACGCCGTGTCGGCCTCCGCTGACTGCCGGTAGGCCACGCGCAGGGGCACCGGGAGCGGGAGGCCCGACTGCCCGAGTACCGCCCGGGCCGCCGCTGGGTCACCTGCCGTGGTCACCCCGAAGGGGCTGCGGTCGACCCGGCCGGGGACACCTGAGGCGAGGAGCGAGAAGGAGGGGGTCATGGCGGACGGCCCGCCGTAGGCGGTGACGAAGGCGTCGCGGTTGGTCGCCATGGCCAGGGCCTGTCGTGCTTTCGCGTTGCCCATCACGCGGCTGCGCAGGTTGGGCGCAAGGTACTCCACGCTCGCGGCCGCCGGGTTGGTCACCCGGGACGCCAGGCCGGGAGTCGTGAGCAGCTGCCGCTGCAGGGCCGGTGGAGCGTCGGCGTAGGTCACGGCATACCGGTCGGGACCCTGGTCGTCGATGATCCGCTGGATGGCCGTGGTGGTCTCGAGGCCCTCGCGGATCTCGACCACGTCGGGGTAGGCGGTGCGGACGGGGTCGTCGGCCTCGACCCACGAGCGCGTGCGGACGAAGCGCCCGCCGTTGCCCGGCACCCAGTCACCCTCGAGCATGTAGGGGCCGGCGGAGAAGACCGAGAAGTTTCCCGCACCCCTCAGGTCGTGGTCCTTGCGCACCGGGGCGAAGGCCGGCAGGGACACCGTGGAGCCGAAGTCGTAGACCGGTGCCTTGAGCCGGAAGGTGATGGACCTGCCGCTGCACGAGACCGCACGGTCGAAGGCGGCCTGACCGGTGCCCGAGTAGGGACCCGAGTAGGCCGACACCCGCCGGCCCTTCGCGTCGGTGGTCAGCGGGATGTCGAGCAACGCGACCGCGTAGGGCGGGCCGCCCGGCAGCACGTCTCGGGCGAAGTTGCGCGAGACGCCGTACCGCACGTCCTGGCAGGTGACGGTGCGCCCGTCCTGCCACGCGGCGTCCCCCACGAGGGTGAAGCGCCAGGTGCGGCCCCTGTCGCTGGGCTCCCCCGTCGTCGTGGCGAGGTCGGGCACGATCCCGGCCGACTCACCGGGACCGGCCGCCGGTGCGGTCGTGAGGGTGCGCAGGAACATCCGCACCGACAGGCTCGCCTCGGGACCGGTGTAGATGCGCTGCGGGTCCCAGTGCTGCACCGGGGTGTCGAGCAGCACCTGCAGGGTGCCACCGCGGGCCGTCAGGGACGGCGCCGGCGGGCGCGGCGGTGTCGTGCAGGCTCCGAGCACCACAGCGGCAAGCAGCAGCGCGAGGCCGACGACACCCGGTGCCGAGGCCCCACGCCGCGTCGCGACGGCGGTAGGGGTGCCCACGACTGAGGCCCTAGTTGGCCTCGGACTTCGCGGCAGAGCGCGCGCGGGCAGCCGTCCGGGCCCGCTCACCGGCGTCGAGCACGAGCTTGCGGATGCGCACCGCCTCGGGTGTCACCTCGACGCACTCGTCCTCGCGGCAGAACTCGAGGCACTGCTCAAGGCTGAGACTGCGCGGCGGCACGATCTTCTCGAAGTTGTCGGAGGAGGAGGCGCGCACGTTGGTGAGCTTCTTCTCCTTGGTGATGTTGACGTCCATGTCGTCGGCGCGGGAGTTCTCGCCGACGATCATGCCCTCATAGACCTCGGTCGTGGGCTCCTGGAAGAGCACGCCCCGCTCCTGGAGGTTGACCATGGCGTAGGCCGTGACGACCCCCTTGCGGTCGGAGACCAGCGAGCCGCTCGTGCGCGTCGTGATGGTGCCGAACCACGGCTCGTAGTCCTCGAAGACGTGGTGGGCGATGCCGGTGCCACGGGTCTCGGTGAGGAAGAGGGTCCGGAAGCCGATGAGCCCGCGTGACGGCACGAGGAACTCCATCCGGATCCAGCCGGTGCCGTGGTTGGTCATCTGCTCCATGCGGCCCTTGCGGGCGGCGAGGATCTGGGTGATCGCCCCCAGGTGCTCCTCGGGGGTGTCGATCGTGAGGCGCTCGACCGGCTCGTGCAGCTTGCCCTCGACCTCACGGGTAACGACCTGCGGCTTGCCGACCGTGAGCTCGAAGCCCTCGCGGCGCATCTGCTCGACGAGGATGGCCAGGGCCAGCTCACCGCGGCCCTGCACCTCCCAGGCGTCGGGTCGCTCGGTCGGCAGGATACGCAGCGACACGTTGCCGACGAGCTCCTTGTCGAGGCGGTCCTTGACCATGCGGGCCGTGACCTTGGAGCCGCGCACGCGTCCGACCATCGGGCTGGTGTTGGTGCCGATCGTCATCGAGATGGCAGGCTCGTCGACGGTGATCAGGGGCAGCGGGCGCGGGTCGTCGGCGTCGGCGAGGGTCTCGCCGATGGTGATCTCGGGGATGCCTGCGACGGCGATGATGTCGCCGGGGCCTGCGCTCTCGGCCGGCTTGCGCTCGAGGGCCTCGGTCATCAGCAGCTCGGTGATCTTCACCCGAGTCTGGGTGCCGTCGTGACGGCACCAGGTGACCTGCTGGCCCTTGCTGATCGTGCCGTTGAAGACGCGCAACAGAGCCAGTCGACCGAGGAAGTTACTCGAGTCGAGG
Organism: Actinomycetota bacterium; assembly: GCA_030853445.1. Lineage (GTDB taxonomy): Bacteria > Actinomycetota > Actinomycetes > Actinomycetales > Dermatophilaceae > Lapillicoccus. The sequence goes on from JALYVC010000254.1 coordinate 4,470, forward strand.
TTGGTGACGTGCGCCTGCAAGGGGGCTTCGTCGTCGTAGACCGGCGCGGGGATGGTGTCGAGAATGGTGCGGAAGAGCGGCTCGAGGTCTTCCTCGTCGGGCATGCCGCCGTCGACCGGGCGGGTCAGCGAGGCGCGGCCGGCGCGAGCCGACGCGTAGACGATCGGGAAGTCCAGCAGCCCCTCCGCGTCAGCGGCGTTGTCCATCAGGTCCATGAACAGCTCGTAGGTCTCGTCGACGACCTCGGCTATGCGCGAGTCGGGGCGGTCGACCTTGTTGATGCACAGGATGACCGGCATCTTGGCCGCGAGCGCCTTGCGCAGCACGAAGCGGGTCTGGGGCAGCGGGCCCTCGGACGCGTCGACGAGCAGCACGACACCGTCGACCATCGACAGCCCGCGCTCGACCTCGCCACCGAAGTCGGCGTGGCCGGGGGTGTCGATGATGTTGATCGTCACCCCGTCGGCCAGACCTGCGTCGCTCGCGGACTTCCCGCGGTAGTGCACCGCGGTGTTCTTCGCGAGGATCGTGATCCCCTTCTCGCGCTCGAGGTCACCGGAGTCCATCGCGCGCTCGTCGATGTGCTGGTGCTCGCCGAAAGCGCCCGACTGCCACAGCATCTTGTCCACCAGAGTGGTCTTGCCGTGGTCGACGTGGGCGACGATGGCGACGTTACGGATGTCGTCGCGGGTCTTGCTAGCCATTGCTCAAGTGTCTCAGGGTTTCGTCGGCCCGCCGACCACGCGCGCGAGCAGGCGCTCGAGAGCCCTCGCGACAGGGAGGTCGGCGGGCAGCCACGGCACGTCGTACAGGTCGGCCGTGGTGAGCCAGCGCAGCTGGTCGTGGTCCTCCAGGGGCGCGGGTGTGCCGGATGCCACGGCGGCGAGCCAGACGTGCATCCGGTGCGCGCCGCCGAGGGGCCAGGTGCCGTCGGGAAGGGGGCCGGGCAGGTGGGCTCCCACCTCGAGCGCGACCCCGAGCTCCTCGCCCAGCTCACGGTGCAGGGCCGCGAGCGGCTCCTCTCCCTGCTCGACCTTGCCCCCGGGCAGCTCCCAGCCGCCGGCGAGGGCAGGCGGCGCCGTGCGGCGGGCCGCCAGCACCCGGCTGGGGCGCTCGAGGTCGTCGACGAGCGCAGCACCGACGACGAGACGCGGGCGGGGGGTCACGACGGCCACGCTAGGCGAGGGTGGGCGCGCTTCGGACAGAGAGGGTCACGGCGCCCCGTATGCCGTCCCCGGCAGGTAAGCCTCACCTGTGGTGACAGTCACGGCGCGGGCGAGAGAACATGGGGGCATGTCACGTGTCCTGACCGACGAGGAGATCACCCGCCAGCTCGCCGACCTCACCGGGTGGCAGCGCTCGGGCGGGGCCCTCGTGGCGGCGTACACGTCCCCGACCTTCCTGGCCGCTGTCCGCCTCGTCGACGAGGTCGCCGAGGTGGCCGAGCAGATGCAGCACCACCCCGACATCGACATCCGCTGGACGACGACGCACTGGGCGCTGTCGACCCACTCCGCGGGCGGCATCACCCAGCTCGACATCGAGCTGGCCCACCGCATCGCCGAGGTGGCCCGATCCGGCCGCGCGACCGCCGAGGAGGCGTCATGACCAGCGACATGGCCGAGACCGTCGAGGGGCCGATGCCCCTGGAGCCGCACGGCGACGCGGGGAGCCGTCTCAACTGGCTGCGCGCCGCCGTCCTCGGCGCCAACGACGGCATCGTCTCGACCGCCGGCGTGATCGTCGGTGTCGCCGGAGCCACGAGCGACCGGGCGCCGATCACCACCGCGGGTGTGGCCGCCCTCGTGGCCGGCGCCCTGAGCATGGCTGCCGGGGAGTACGTCTCGGTGAGCACCCAGCGCGACACCGAGCGCGCCCTCATCGCCCAGGAGACCCGCGAGCTCGAGGAGACCCCGGACGAGGAGCTCGAGGAGCTCACCCGGATCTACCAGCACAAGGGCCTGCCCCGCGACCTCGCGGAGGACGTCGCCGTCGCCCTCACCGCCCACGACGCCCTGGCCGCCCACGCCGAGGTCGAGCTGCAGATCGACCCCGACAACCTCACGAACCCGTGGCACGCGGCGTGGGCCTCGATGGCCGCCTTCACGGTCGGCGGCATCGTGCCCCTGATTGCCGCGCTCCTGTCGTCGCCCTCGCTGCGGGTGCCGCTGCTCATCGCCTTCGTCGTAGTGGCCCTGGCCCTCACCGGCGTGGTCAGCTCACGGCTCGGGGGGATGCCCCCGGGCCGCCAGGTGGCCCGCAACGTCGTCGGGGGGGTGCTCGCGATGCTCGTGACCTACGGCATTGGCCACCTCGTCGGCGGGGCCATCTGACCGGTGCTCGTCGCCCTGCGGCTGTCGGTGCCGTCCGACCTGATGGACCGGGTCGAACCCTTGCTGCGGCGTGACCCTGCCGTCTGCAACATCGTCGTGCTGCCCGGCGCGGCCCATGACCCCGAGGGTGACGCGGTGCTGGCCGACGTCGCCCGCGAGCGCGCGGGAGCCCTGCTGGCCGCACTCGACGACCTGGGGCTCGGCGAGCGGGGGGCGATCAGCGTCTCCGAGCTCAGTGCCACGCCGTATGCCGCCGCCCGCGCGGCCGAGCGCGCGGCGCCGGGCAGTCCTGACGACGGCGTGATCTGGCGGGTGGTCGAGGAGCAGGGCTGGGAAGCCGTGCGGCCCAGTGTGTCGTTCCACGCGTTCCTCTGGCTGGCGGTGGCGCTGGCGGCGGTCGCGGTCGTCACGGACTCGGCGGTGCTGGTGGTCGGCGCGATGGTGGTGGGGCCGGAGTTCGGTCTGGTCGCCGCCGTCTGCATCGGCCTCGTGCTGCGCCGTCCTCGCATCGTGGGACGGTCGGTGCTGGTGCTGTTGGCCAGCTTCGCGACGGCCGTGGCCGTCGTGACCGCGCTGGCCCTCCTGGCGCGCTGGGCCGGCTGGCTCACGCCCGCGCTTGTGACGGCGCCGCGGCCCCTCACCGGCTTCATCTGGCGGCCCGACCACTGGTCGCTCGTGGTCGCCCTGCTCGCCGGGGTCGCCGGCGTGCTCGGCACCACCACCGGCAAGTCGTCGTCCCTGGTGGGCGTCTTCATCTCGGTCACCACGGTGCCCGCGGCCGGCAACCTCGCTCTCGGCATTGCCGTCTGGGCACCCGAGGAGATGACCGGGTCGCTGCAGCAGCTGGGGCTCAACCTCGCCGGCCTGGTCGTCGCCGGCACCGCGACCCTGCTGGTCCAGCGACTCCTGTGGCACCGGGTCACCCTCCCCTCGCACCGGGCGGCGACCCGGCCGGGCCGGGTCGACCAGGCGTGCGTCAGGTCAGGGTCGCCACCAGCACGGCCTTGATGCTGTGCAGGCGGTTCTCGGCCTGGTCGAAGACGATCGACGCCTCGGACTCGAAGACCTCGTCGGTGACCTCGAGCTCGGTGAGGCCGTGCGCCGCAAAGACGTCGCGCCCCACCTGCGTCTCGAGGTCGTGGTAGGCCGGGAGGCAGTGCATGAAGCGCACACCAGGGTTGCCCGTGGCCCGGAGCAGGTCGGCGTCGACCCGGTAGGGGGTGAGCAGCGCGATCCGCTCGGCCCACACCTCCTGGGGCTCCCCCATCGAGACCCAGACGTCGGTGTGGACGAAGTCCACCCCGGCCACCCCGGCGGTGACGTCGTCGGTGACCGTCACCCGGGCCCCCGTCGTGGCCGCGAGCGCCCGGGCCTGCTCCTGCACCTGCCCAGAAGGCTGCAACGAGGCCGGCGCGACGACCCGCACGTCCATCCCCATGAGCGCCCCGAGCACCAGCAGGCTGTTGCCCATGTTGTAGCGGGCGTCACCGAGGTAGGCGAAGGAGATCTGGTCGGCGGGCTTTCCTGCTCGCTCGACCATCGTCACCGCGTCGCACAGGGCCTGGGTCGGGTGCCACAGGTCGGTGAGGCCGTTCCAGACCGGCACACCGGCATACCGGGCCAGGGTCTCGACCGTCTCCTGGCGGTCGCCGCGGTACTCGATGCCGTCGTAGAGGCGCCCGAGCACCCTGGCGGTGTCCTTCACCGACTCCTTGTGACCGATCTGGCTGCCGGACGGGTCGAGATAGGTGGCGTGCGCCCCCTGCTCGTAGGCCGCGACCTCGAAGGAGCAGCGGGTGCGGGTCGAGGTCTTCTCGAAGATCAGCGCGATGGTGCGGCCAGTGAGGCGGGGCCGCTCTCTGCGCGCCCGTCGCTCCGCCTTCAGCTCGAGCGCGAGGTCGACGAGTGCCTGCCACTCGGCGGGCGTGAAGTCCAGCTCACGCAGGAACGAACGCCCGGTGAGGCCGGGGGGGTGAATTCCTGGGGTGGTCACCCGGTCATCGTAGGGAGTGGCCCGAACGGGTGAGCAGGCGTGGTTCCCCGGGATCATTTCTGGCATGTATCTGCGCGAGTCGCTGTCGCTCCTGTTGATTGAGTGCAAGCCTTGGGCAACAGGGAAGCCGAGAGGCCCCTACGAAGACTTTGACGGTTGGCCCGTTGTGGTACGTAACCGTCACCAGCCCGGTCCCGGTGGGACCGGGCATCTTCGTTATCCGGGCCTCTCCCGGGTCAGGACCGGTCAGCCGGTCGGCCCGTGGACGAAGGGCGAGGGGCTGGGAAGGTGCTCGTCAGGACAGGCTCCCGGCACGCGCCGCGCGGCCTCGGCCCCGGTCGGGGTGCCGTCGTCGCGTGGACGGTGCGGTCGACAACCAGCCCCACACACCGGTCGCCACGAGCACGACAGTGCCGCCCGGCCATGGACCACGACCCGGGTGGACACCACCCCTGAGTCAATACCGGCCACGGACAGGGTGACCGTTTGGTGCCAGTGTCCACTTGACGAACCCGGGCGGCTTTACCCTCTCTTTACCTTATGCTGGTGTTTGTCGGGCAAGCGCACGGGCTGGGGGGCCACAGCGACTCCCGACACGCAAGGGGAAGGGTTGGGCGACGTCAGACGTACCCGTGGGGGGTGGCTGATGACGGGCGGCACGACCAGTAGGGATGGAAGTCGAGGGGCGTCTACCACCGTGGGGGTGGCGAGACGCCCCTCTTCCGTTCCTCCGTGGGGTCCACGCCCGGAACAGCCACCCGGGTGGGGCGTCGCACCGGCCGGGCGAGGGGTTGGAGCGAGCAAGCGGGTGTCTGTTTGGTGCCATTGGCAATGTGGGGAAAAGTGCCCCTTTACCCTTCCTTTACCCTAGAGTGGGAGATGTCGGGAAGGACCGGCCCTTGGGGGGTCCGAGGTCTTGTCCCGACAGCAGGGAACGACCAGGGAGAGACAGCAGGGAACGACCAGGGAAAGCACGAGAAGCACGTAGAGGGGCGTCGGTCACCGTGGGGGTAGCCGACGCCCCTCGTTCGTCGTGGGCGGCGCAAGCTCCTCCTGCAGCGAGTAGCCGGTGGCCTGCAGCGGCGTCCCAGCCGTTGCCCGAGCCGCTGATGATCGTGCGGTCCCCCACCTCGATGGTGGAGGCACCGGAGGCGGCGGGGCTCGCGCGGGTGGGCCGGCCGGTCGCCCGGTGTGATCTTCTCGCCATCGACCACGGCAGCGGAGCCAGCCTCGGTGAACCACACTGAGGTCATGACTGTTCGTAGTACGCGTCGTCCGCCCAGAGTCCAGGACCCGTCTCGACGGAGCGAGCGGCGCGCCTACCCCCGCCGCGACGCGGAGCTCGTCGGCGAGGACGTGCGCCTGCGCAACTGGGCGCGCAACGCCACGCTCGGGCAGCCGGGCTCGGTCAGCGCGCCGCAGACCGAGCGCGACCTCCGGGCCTTCCTGTCGAGCACGACCGGCAGGGTACGGATGATCGGCAGCCGCATGTCGTCGGGCCGTCTGCTCGAGGGGTCCGAGCAGGGTGGCTCCCTGCTGGACATCAGCCACCTGTGTGGCGAGCTGACCAGCACCAGCGACACCGCGACGTTCGCCGGGGCGACTCCCCTGGCCGAGGTCTACGCGACCCTCTCCGCTCGAGGCCGGATGCTGCCGTCCTCCCCCGGGGTCATCGCCTCGCAGACGCTCGCCGGGGCCCTGTCCACCGGCACCCACGGCCAGGGGCTGCAGCAGAGCATCATCGCCGACGCCGTGACCTCCATCCGGATGGTGCTGGCCGACGGCTCCGTGACGAACTTCGGTCGCGACCACCCGTGGTTCTCGGCCGTGCAGCTCGGGCTTGGCTCACTGGGTGTCATCACCTCGGTGACACTGAGCACCGTGCCCTCCCCGGTCTACACGTGTCGCAAGGACGCAGTGAGCGCCGACACCCTGGAGGACGACCTGTCCGCGTGGAACCACGACGACCTCCTGGTCAAGGCGTGGTGGTTCCCGCAGGAGGGCCAGGTGCAGGTGTGGAGGGCGTCAGAGGCCTCCGACGACGAGATCCGGCGCTACCACGAGGGCGGTGGCGAGCTGCTCGAGCACGCCACGAAGAGCGACGCGATGAACGACACCATCGACCAGACGCTCCGGGTGATGCGCGACGACACCAAGATCGTCGACGAGCACGGAAAGCCCTTCCGCACGGTGACCCGCTTCCGGGACTTCACCGACGTGACCGGTGACGTCTACCAGGTGTTCTGCCGCGGGATCGCCACGCCCCAGATCAACGTCGAGATCGGTGTCCCGCTCGCCCGCGCCGGCGAGGTGGTCACGGCGATCAAGCAGTGGCACGCCGAGACCCGGCCCCGGATGCACTACCCGGTCATCCTGCGGTGCACCGGCCCGTCGCAGGCCTGGCTCAGCCCCTCCCACGACGAGGACACCTGCTACTTCGGGTTCGTCGTCTACTACTCCGAGGACGGGTCGCTCTCCGACGAGGGCGAGAGCTTCCTGCACGCCGTGGAGCAGGTCCTGGCCGGCGAGGGCGGTCGGCCCCACTGGGGGAAGTACTTCGACGAGTCGCTCTACGACTGGTCGGAGCTCTACCCTCGCTGGCACGACTTCCGGCGCGTGCGGGAGGAGCTCGACCCGCACCACCGCTTCGCCAACGCGTTCACCGCAGCCCTGTTCGACTGACATCCGCACTGCCGTTCGACCGACCGGAGGAAGATCGCCGATGAACGCCTGGGTCACCCTGTTGACGCACCCGAGCTATGTGGTGGGGGTCCGTACGCTGCGGGCCTCGCTGCAGAGGTCCGGCACTCCATACCCCTTGGTGGTGCTGCTGACCGACGACATCGACGCAGCAGACCGTCAGGTGCTGCAGGACGACGGGTGCCTGCTGCACGTCGTGGAGCCGCTGCGGCCCGCCAAGGGTCTGGAGGGCAGCTACGCCAACGCCCGCTTCGCGCAGGTGTGGACCAAGCTGGCGGCCTGGCAGCTCACCGACTACGAGCGGGTCGTCTTCCTCGATGCCGACATGCTCGTGACCCAGAACATGGACGAGCTGTTCTCGATCGACCTGCCCGCGGGCGCCATCGCCGCGACGCACGCCTGCCGTTGCAACCCCAACCGGATCGCGAGCTACCCGGCGAGCTGGACACCGCAGAACTGCTTCTACACCCACTGCCGCGGGCTGGAGCACACCAGCGAGCCCGCAGTGGTCGACAGCTACCTCAACGGTGGCTTCCTCGTGCTGGCTCCTGACGACGCGGTATACGAGCAGATGCTGCAGCAGCTGGCGCAGCTCGACGACCTCACGTCCTACCCCTTCGCCGAGCAGGACTTCCTCAACGAGTTCTACGAAGGCCGTTGGGTGCCAATGCCCTACATCTACAACGCGTTGAAGACGTTGGCGTTCCAGCACCCGTCGCTGTGGGACCTGGCAGACGTGAAGAACATCCACTACATCATCGACAAGCCGTGGCAGGCGCCGCTCGACGAGGGCGACCGGTACTTCTTCGTCAACCGCCTGTGGTGGCACGTCGCGAGCGCACTGCCCCAGCCGGAGTCCGTCGCCGGCTAGGTGAGCCCACGGGAGCTCGCGTGCCGGGGTGTCCTAGGTGCTCCCGGTCGCACCGGAACCCGTCAGCGCAGATGGGCCCGCAGGGCGTCGGCGACCGCCGCAGGGTCGGCGACCGGGATGCCGTGGCCCACGCCCTCGAGGACGACCTCGCGGGTCACTCCGCCGGCTGCGGCGTAGCGCCGCAGAAGGGCTCCCATCTGCGCGGCCATCGGCTGGGGCGGCATGACGTCGGCCCCCGGCCAGCCCGGTACGACGCCGAGCTGGCCCAGCATCGCCAGGTCGAACATCGAGGCGTCGGAGACGACCTGGTCGGCGGTGCCGTGCACCCAGGTGAGCGCAGGCTTCGGCTCGAGCTCGGGCAGGGCGGAGGCGTCGAACCAGGTCGGGGACATGGCGTTGAGCACCCCGCGCCTCCCGGGCGCGAAGCCGGGCCAGTGGGGTGACTCGCTCGAGTCCCCGGGGTAGGAGTCGTCGCCCACGGCGGTGAGGAGCATCTCGTCGACGAGGAAGTCTTCGTCGACCTCGTCGGCGCGGGCACCGGCGCCGAAGAACGCGCGGTAGACCGACCGTGCCGTGCTGGGGTCGTCAGCCGTGCGGTCTCCCGCCCGGAGCCGTTCGAGGAAGGGCGGCGCCGCTCCCCCACCGCCCGTGCCGGCGTCGTCGTCGGTGCAGTGCGTGCCGTCCTCACCGCGGCTGCCCCCGAAGCCGAAGGGCGACAGCGGCGCCACGAGGACCACGGCCGCGAGGTCGCCCGGGTGGGAGAGCAGGTGCTGCTGCAGGACCCCACCGCCCATCGACCATCCCGCTGCTACGACGTCGTCGCGACCGGTGAGCCCGAGCACCTCGAGCAGAGCGTGCACGTCGTCGCTCATGTCGCCGAGACCGCGCGTCGCGTCGACGGGCTTCGGCTCCGTGCGCCCGAAGCCACGCAGGTCAGGGGCCACGACCCGGACGTCGTCGGGCAACAGGGCCGCGACGTCACGCCACCAGCCGCCGGTGACGAGGTTGCCGTGGACGAGCAGGACGGGACGACCGTGCTGCGGACCCCCGGACCAGACGTTCACAACGAGTCGGGGCGTCTTGACGAGAGAGGGGCTGAGCTCGGGCACGACGGGAGTCCTCCACGATGAGGGTCGGCAGGAGTGGCGCCGCTCAGTCTGGCAGGCCGGTGGGCTTCTCGGGCTCGAGGGCGGGCCGGGAAGGGGCGCTCGGGCGCGGTCGATCCCGCCGCCGAGCCGGGTGACCACCTCGCGCCGACACCGCTGAAGCTCATCCCCCGACCGTCACCGACGTGGCATCGTTGCCGACTCCCCATGCGCGGTCGTACGACGTGCCCTGCAACCGCGGGCCGTTGCGCACGATCTGCCCGTCGAGAGCGGCCAGCCGCTGGGCGGGGGCGCCGCCGTGGGGGTGGACCTGGGCCGTGCTGAACCCGCTCTGGGCGTCGTCGTACCAGTCGCCGTCCGCCGTGAAGCCGGTAGCCACCCGGCCCGGCGCCGACAGCCGGGTCATCGCCCCGGACCCTGGACCGCGCCGGATGACGACCCGTCGCAGCCGGTCGGGCCCGGTCACGGTCCCGACGACACTGCCGGAGTCCGCTACCGCGACGGGTTGGACCGACAACCAGCTCGGCTCGCGGGTCAGGTCGTGGCGCACCCCGGCCGCGTCGTAGCGGATGCCGATGAAGCGGTCCTCGTCGATGTGGTCGTCGGTGCGCTGCACCGAGACGACGACCCCACCCCACGGGTCCATTCCGACGACGCGAACCGCTCGCACGAAGTCGGTGGAGTAGCTGAACTAGACGAAGCGACCCAGCACCCTCACGGCGCCGCTCGGGTCTCGGCGCACGACGGAGAAGGACAGCCTCGCGGTCGTGTCGGTGAACTGTCGCTTCTCATCACATGCTCACCCGTGCCAGCGCACCTCGCCGTCGATGAGCACGGCGGTGGCTCGCAGCCCCGCGCGCTCGGCCACCGCCGCCGATGCGACGTGTTGGGGGTGGACATGCGCGACCAGCTGGTCTACCCCGCGCTCACGCAGCCAGGCGACCATCGCGCGCACCGCCTCGGTAGCCAGACCGCGACCCTGGGCGCCCACCGCGAGCACCCAGGCGATCTCGGCCACCCAGAGGCCGCTGTCGGCCTCGATGGTGGCCTGGACGTATCCGACGGCGTCGCCTGAGCGTTGCCGGATCACCCAGTTGCACCAACCCTGCTCGCCGTCGGGCGCACGACCCCGGATCTGCCGGGCGTAGCGGGTGGCCAGCTGCTCAGCGCTGGGGGGTTCGCCACCGGTGTAGGTGTACAGGTGGGCGTCGCTCAGGGCTATGGCCATCTCGTCGGCGTGGTCCACGCGCAACGGCTCCAGCGCCAGACGTTCGGTGACGATCGGCAAGGCCGTCGGCCAGGAGCAGGTCTGCCACCGGTCCACAGTAGGAAGCCGCCTGCCGAGTGGCAAGGAAGGAGGCGCCAGCCGCCGAAAGGAGGCGGTGGCCGCCCGCCATGACGGGAGCCAGGAGCCCGGCCAGTCGTTCCGGGAGACGGCCGCCTCAGCAACCCTCGACGAGCACGGACCGCGCGCCCTCGCCGAGCAGGGCGACCTGGGAGGCGCGAGCTCGAGGTGCTCGGTGGGTGCGAGAACGTCGCGACGATGATCTCCCGAGCCCTGCCCGAGGTGGGGCTCAGCGTTGCCCCCCGCCTGCATCGTCAGTTTGGCCCAGCTGCCGGTCCGCACCAGCCCCCGAGTCAGTCGTCGCGCGGCAGCAGCGGGAGAGCGAGCAGCACCACCGCCCAGATGCCGAGCGGCACGACCGGCCAGTAGCGACCGAGGTCGCCGTCCCCCAGCCCCCTGAACCACCACGCCGCGGTGAGCACCACGACGCCCGCCAGCCACCAGCGCCATTCCCCCCAGTACTCACGCCGATCGGCCGCGTCGCGGGCCTCTTGGTCCGGCAGGTCGCCGAGTTCCTGCTGGTCTCGCTCCACAGCCCCTCCTCCATTGCAATACAAATGTATTGTACGTTGGAAGGGTGAGAATGGGAAGTCGTCTGTCGGCGGCGTCGCGCCAGCGGCTGCTCGCCGAGGCAGTGGTGCGGGTGCTGGCCCACGGTGGGTTCGAGGCCGCCACGGTGCGGTCGGTGGCTGCTGAGGCAGGGGTCTCTGCGGGTGCTGTGCAGCAGCAGTTCGCCACCAAGGACGCGCTGCTGCTCGCCGGTGTGAGGCTGATGACGACACGCTTCGCTGAGCGCACCGCTCGGATCCCGGCCCCCGCTACCCCGCGGGAGCTTACTCGGGCGCTGCTGCTCCACGCGCTTCCGCTCGATGACGAGCGGCGAGAGGATGCGCTCGTGTGGAGTGCGCTCGTGGACCGGGCCGGTCGCTCCCCGGAGGTTGGTGCGGCGGTGCGCGCGGTGGATGCCGAGGCACTCGACGGTCTCACGGACGTGCTGGGCAGCGCGTACGTCCCCGGGGCGGCGCGGGCAGCAGCGCTGCTGCTCGCGGTGTGCGACGGGCTGGCCGCCCGATTGACCTACGACCCCGATGCCGTCGACGCGGCACTGGGGGTGATTGAGGACGCGCTCGACGCGGTGTTCAGCAACACGTGAGCCGGGTGGTCCTCGACGAGAGGAAGGCACCCCATACGACTGCGGTTCCGGTTTCTGTTGCCTTTGTCAGGCATTGAGGGCACTCATGGATGGCCCAGCCCCCGGCGGTAGGCGGCTGGGACGCCGAGGACGGCGTGGACGGGGTCCTCGAGCGAGACATCGGGGCTGAGGTAGCGGATGCCGATCGCGCCGCTCCTCCGATGCACCAGTACTGCGCGAGGCCGGTCGTCATGGTTCGTCCGCCCCGGCCCCGGTGGGGAGGCCGAGGACCCAGCCCCCGTCTTGGCTCGACACGGTGCCACCGAGGGCTGCCACTCGGTCACGGACGTCAGCAGCGGGCGCGGGTCCGGTGCGGATCTCCAGGCACGGCCCATCCTCGCCCATCGTCTCCTCGATGGTCGCGGCCGGATCAGCCTGCGCTGCCAGATAGCTGGTCATCTCGATGACCGGAGCGTAACGGCGACCCGGCACCTGGTGGCCACCCAGCGCAGCGCGCAGCCCGCCCGTCGCCAGGGATGCGGAAAGGACCCCGTGCGAGATGACTCGCACCTCGGCGGCGACGGCTGTGAGCCGAGCAACGACGTCGGCAACGGGCGCGCCACTCGCCAGGGCGCTCGCGATCGAATCAAGCTCGGCCAGCGGGCCGTTCACGAGCGTGGTGCGCAGGGCTGATCGTGGCTCGTCCGAGGCGACGAGCAGCCGCTCCGCCAACAACCGGGCCTGCTCGAGGTCGCTGGCGGCGGATGCCCGCAGTCGCTCGGTCTCCATGATGAGCCCCGCGCCGGTCGCCACGAGCTCGACGGCGTCGGGGTGAGCGGTGGTGGCTGCGTCCTGGTCGATGATCCCGATGACCCGCGATCCGCGGACGATGACCGTGGTGGCGCGGTCGACGGTTCCGGTCTGGGGAGGGGCACCCCTACCTGTCGCGCTCACCCACCCCGGGGCGCCGTTGACCGGATAGCTGACGCGGATCGAGGGGTCGGCCAGCGCCCGCGCGAGGTACTGCTCGACATTGACGGTCGACGTGCGAGGGACGGGGGTGCCCGACGGCGACGTCGGTGTGCGAACAACCAGGTCGATCCAGCCGGTGCCGGCGGCCAGTGCCCCGACCAGGAAGGCGGGCAGGATGACGAAGAGCGTTGCGTCGAGGCCCTGGGACAGGTCACGTGTCGGTGAGCCCACCGTGCGTGCGACCCCCCAGACCTGGCTGGCGGTGAGGACGATGACCCAGCAGGCGGCGGGCCACAAGATGGGTCGGGCCGCGACCTGCAAGGCTCGCGGCATCCGGCGGATCAAGGAGGTGCTGGCGAGCGTGAGTGGTCCCGTGGACACCAGTGCTGCGTGAACGACCAGCAGCACCGTCGTCGGGACCGCGACGGGTCCGGGGGACGTCGTGAACCACAGCACGGTCGGGATTGACCCTCCGAGGACGAGCACGAGGACGAGCACGAGGCCCAGTGCCGCCGATGCCCAGAAGGAGCGGGACACGAGGCGCACGGCGAGCGGTGGGAAGCTCAGTGCGGAGTAACGGGACACGACGACCGCCGGTAGAGGCGCCAACAGCAGTGCGGTGACGCCGGCAATCGGTGCCAGTGGCCCGAGGTCAGTGGTGCGGCAGGCGGCGAGCATGGCGGCCAGGACGGTGAGGCCGAGCAGCGGCCCCAGGAGCTCATCGGGATGCCGTGCCGTCATGGCCGTTGCCAGTGCCGGTGCGGCGAGGGCGCACAGGGATAGGAAGACTGCCTGCCCGGTGTTGACCCGGCCGATGCCGACGTGCGTGACGATCCCGGTCCAGCCCGCGCTGACCGCGACGAGGGTGCCGACCCACAGTGCCGCTAGCGCCAGGCGTCGGGGGTTCATGCGGTGACCGCCGCGCCGTGTGTGGGCCGACGCACGTGGATGTCCAGCGCCATGCCGCCCAGGGGTGGGCTCGTCACGCGGACGGACCCGTCGACGGCGGCCAGCCGGCTCGCGATGCTGGGTGGCACGTCGGGGACGGCGCCGATGCCGTCATCGCTGATGAACAGGTCCGTGTGATCGGCATGGATGCTCAGGCGAATCCGGATCAGGCCCGCGCCGGAGTGCTTGACCGCGTTCGTGATCGCCTCGCCGGCGGCGAGGTACAAGGTCAGGGCGAGCGGGTCATCGGCTGGTAGGTCACCATCGGCGTCGACGACGACGGGGATCGGGCAGACCGTGGCGAGGGCGCGCAGGGCGCCGGTGAGCCCGTCCGCCAGGGCCGCTGGTGTGGCCTGGTCGACGAGAGCGAGGATCTCGCAACGAACCTCACCGATCTGGTCGATGAGTGCGTCCGACCCCGGTGCACCCCGTCGCGCCGACAGTCCCGCCGTCAGGGCGAGCCCGACGAGCAGCTGCTGAGCCCCGTCATGGAGGTCGCGCTCCAGCTGTCGTCGGCCGCTGTCGGTTGCCGCAACCAGCTCGCGAGACCGAGACCGTACCTCGGCCCGCCGCGCGTCCGCCACAGCGGTGGCTCGCTCGTTGGCTGATCGCGCGGCGATGATACTGATGGCCAGGTCGGCGAGCAGCGGCAACAACGGGGCGGACGCCGCGACCTCCAGAGCGGCTGTCGTCGAACCCGTCTCGTCCAGGACGGGCAGGAGCCGACGGCTGGGGTCGGCCTCGGGCAGGGCGACGCCTCCCGCGTCGATCCACGTGCCGTCCGGACGCCGGTAGCGGACCAGCGCCGTCGGGTCGCCGGTGGCGGCCGCTGCGGCCGCAGAAGGAGTGATGACCGCCGGGGCGGACTGCAGGTCGACGACGCGGTGCTGACCACCCGTGGAGACGGCTCGGCGACGGCGGCGCGCGCCAACCAGCACCCCGATCGCGACGAACCCGACCATGAAGTAGTTGCCGAGCAGCGTGAGGAAACGCCACAGGCTCAGGGTGGGACCGTAGCCGAGCAGGTCGCCGAAGACCTGCCAGCCGAGGTGCACGATGAGCAGCGACCCGCAGACGAGCACGCCGGACGTCGTGATGGGCGTGATCAGCGGCCGGACGGCGGGTGGCACAGCCCGACGACGACGCACCAGGACGACGAGGACGATGGCGGCCGGCAGCGCCTGGGTCGCCAGGGCCTGGACGGGGTCGAGGACACGCCACACCGTCGGCACCGCGAAGAGAGCCTCGAACGGGTCCGGCCAGTCCGCGGAAGGATGCGGTTGCCGGCTGAAGACTCTCGTCACGAAGACGAGCGCGGCGGCGGCCACGGTCCACCAGGTGACAACTCGCACCAGGCGTCGGCTCAGGCGTCCCGTGGGCCAGCTGAGGACAATGACGGCGATGAACGGCTCGGTGAACCAGGTGACCCAGGTGAGGTCGTTGGCCCACTGCGATCCGGGCCAGTCGTGGCCGATGAGAAACAGCAAGTCGCACGCGGCGGCCAGGTAGAGCAGGCGGCCGGTCGGGTTGGCCGGTGCGCGCCACCACCACCAGCAGCCGACACCAAGTCCGAGGGCCCCGCTGACCAGGCTCACGAGAACGAGGATTACGTCGTAGCCGTCCCAGGCGGCACCACGCATCCAGTTCCGTTCGGCGAGAACGGACCCGCTGACGACAAGGGCCACCGCGACGACCGCCAGAACGGGGAGCAGTGCGCGGTTCCGGCGGCTGTCCAGGAGGCGCGGCATACCGCCACCGACCGGTGCGTCGGACGTCTCGTACGCGCTGGTGCGTCCTGGGACCGTCGTGCTGGTGGTCACGGGACGGTGATCGTAGCGGTGGCGGAGCTGGGGACGTCGTCGGTGATCTTGAGAATGTAGCGCCCCGGGAGCCCGGTCGGCACCGGTACGCACATGAGCTCGTTCGGACTGGACTGGTCGCTCAGCCACGCCCTGAGGGGCGGGGTGATGACCGCCGCGGTGGTGCCGTCAGGAGCGGTGATGCTCATCTTGCTCAGCGCATTGGCGTGGCGGACCAGCGACCCGGCGCCGACCGTCCCGTTCAAGGCGATGACGGAGGTCGTCTTCGCTGACGGGATGAAGGCGGTGATGCTCGGAGTACCCGAGCACGACCACGGCAGCAGCTGCGCCGAGGTGATCTGGAAATAGATGCGACCGGGGGTGGTCAGCCGAGCGGGCGGCGTCAGTGTGACAGGGGGCTCGCCCGACCCGGATCCGCCCACCTGCAGTGGGATGAGCCACTGGTGGTTGGCCGCCTTGCCGAGCACGAGGGCCGCCTTGTCCAGTGCGACTCCGGTTGGCGCGGGGAAGGTGAGGGTCGAGGTGGCGGAGGTCCCGGCGACAACTCGGGCATCGGGGGTCACCGACTGGATCGGAAGCAGCCCCGATCCGTCTCCCGGCTCGAGGCTGATCTCCTTGCTGTTCTGGCTGAGCTGCTGGTCGACCTGGGAGGTGTTGGTCAGCGTGACCCCGATCGTGATGAGGTTGGCCGTCGGGTCGATGGTCGCCTTCTTCACCACTACCGTGAAACCGGCGAGCCAACCGGTCGCGTCGAGACTGACCGACTGGGGGACCGCCGGTGCCGCGGTCGGCGACGACGGGGTGGCTCCAGGCATCGCGGTCGGGGTGTGCTGACTGGTCGGTGACGGCACGCCCAATGCGGTGGTGGAGGCGACCGCGGGTGTCGCAGCGGACCCGTCGCCGCAGCCGGTGAGTGAGCCGGCGACGACCAGACCGATGCTGATGGTGGCGATGCGCCGCAGTGTCGTTGGCATACCCGACACGCTAGGGATCGGGTCGTTCAGCGAGCCTGAGTGCTGGCACTGAACAATTTCCGGCTCCGGCCCATGGGACCGGGGTGGCACTGAGCAGGGCCACCTCGATCCGATGAGACGCAGCCTGGCGGTTCTTCAGTGCCAGCACTCAGGCTCCCGGAACGGCCGATCCCTAGCGTCGTGGGTATGCCCCAGACCCTGCAGCGCATCGCCATCATCAGCCCGGTCGCCGCCGCATCCGCTTGCTCGCCCCACCCCACGACGGAGAAGAAGGCATGACCACGCCCACCGAATCCGCTTCGGAGATCCGCAGCCCCCAGGCAGTTGTCGCAGAGTATTGGGCTCGCCTTGATCGACGGGATGAGTCGGCCTCCGACCTGGTGGCCGAGGACTTCGTCAACCACGCCGCGGCACCCCAGGGCCGGGAAGGGATGAGGCAGATCGCACTCGTTCTGGACCACGACCTCGGGCATCCGCAGACGCGCACCCACCACGTCGTCGCTTCCGGGGATCTGGTGGTGGTCCACCTGGACCTGGTCGGGACCCATGTCGGGTCGACGTCCCCGCTGTTGAAGGCTGTTCCGCCAACCGGCAAGCCGTTCGTCTGGACGTTCATGCACCTGTTCCGGGTCAGCGGCGGGATGATCGCCGAGCATTGGGCCTGCCGTGACGACTTGGGTCTGTTGGTGCAGCTCGGCGCGTTTCCGACGCCCATCCAGTCGTCACGATGAGCTCCCCGAGCCTCCAGCGCCCAGCTGCGACCGGATGCCGACTGCTCAGCCCTGCCAGGGCGTGCGCGTGCATGGTCGTCTGGTGGCGCTCGCGCCGGTGGCGATGTCGGCTGCCATCTCCGCGTGGTGCCATTGGTTTGGTCGGGAGTGGGTCGGTGATCGCCGGCCTCTGTGTGCTGTTCATCATGCCGCCGGCAGGTGCGACGCTGCCCGCTTCTCTTCGGCCCGGCGCCGGGGAGCCCACGACGAGTGCCGCTTCGGCACCTGGAGCCGGTTCCGCCGACGACGTCACCGGTTACGTGGGCCGACAACGGGATGCGCTGCACCTTCCCGGTGTGGCCGTCGTCGTTCTTCGTGAGGGTCGACCGCTCGTGTCGAAGGGTTTCGGTGTGGCGGGACCTGCCGGCCGTCCTGTTACCGCGGAGACGCCGTTCCTGCTGGGTTCGACGAGCAAGCAGTTCACCGGCCTGATGGTGCAACAGCTCATCGCTCAGGGCCGCCTCACCATGGACACGACCGTTCACGAGGTCCTGCCGTGGTTCGGCACCGGACGCGACGGGCTGTCGCGTGTGACGGTTCGCGAGCTGCTGACCCACTCCTCAGGGCTCTCGACGCGGGCTGGCCGCACGCAGTGGGGGTGGCGCTTGGGCCGGGCGGACTCCATCGATGCTGGCGTGCGCGCGATCACCGAAGCGGACCTCACGGCTGTACCGGGCGTCCGGTTCGAGTACTCCAACAGCAACTACGACATCCTCGGCGCCATCGTCGAGGGCATCCTGAAGGAGCCCTACGCCCGAGCCTTCGACCAGCTGGTGACCGCACCACTGGGGCTGAGCTCGACGACGGCCGATCTGGGGCACCCGCCGCCGGGGCTCGCGGCCGGGTACTACCTCTGGTTCGGTGGTCTGCCCGCCGTCACCCCAGCTCCACCTGTCCCCAGTGCAGTGCCATCGGCGATGATCGTCTCCACCGCGAGCGACCTGGCCCGCGTGGTCCAGGCCCATCTCGGCACGGGTGACCCGCTGGCCCCAGCTCTCGCGGCCGCGCGTGCCCCGCTGCTTCGGGTGAACGAGTACGACCAGTACGCCAGCGGGTGGTGGGTTCGCCGGCTGTGGGAGCTGCACGCCGGCAACGAGAACCCCACCGACGCTAGCCTGCCCTCCTGCATCGAGCACGACGGCCAGACTGACCGGTCGATGAGCTACCTCCTGATCTGTCCCACCTTGGGCCTGGGGATCGTGGCCCTGGCCAACGCCGGCCAAGGACCCGACCCCGACCTGTGGGCGCGCTTCCACAGCGGCCTCGTCCACGCAGTCTTGGGCACCCCACCGGGCACGTTCGCCCCTGACCCGGTGATTCGGTACGCCACGCTGATCTTCCTCGGGCTGCCTGCGGCGTTGTTGCTGGCGCTCGTCGCGCAGGTGCGCGCCGTGCGCCGTCAGCGACACGTGTTCCGGTGGTCCGTCCCAGCGATTCTCCTCGGCGCCGGGGCTCTGTGGCTGGGGTACGTCTACGCCCCGGGGAGAGCGGACGGCGGCCCGGTCCTCGCCATGTGGTCGTCGGTGCCGGACCTGGCCACATCGACCATCGTGGGGACCCTGCTCACCCTCACCTCCCTCGTCGTCCTGGGCGTCGCACAACTTCGACGCGCCCCTCGCGCAGTCAGAGGCGTCTGACCTCGCCAACTCACCGGGGGCAGTCTCGGCCGTTCGTCTGCGCTGACGCCGCGTTCTGGGTGTCGGGCGTGCCGGTGGGCCGCGCGGCGCCGCGGGGCGGATCTCCGAGTGGTGCTCGCTCGTGGGTGGACGGCTGGGTCCCGCCCCACTGAGGTGGTCAGCCCCTGGCGGCGCGGGCGAGCTCGGTGAGGCCCTCGGCGAGTGAAACCCGTGGCGTCCAGCCCAGGGCGGACCGGGTGCGACGTTGGTCGAACCAGTGAGCCGTCGCCAACTGCTCGGCGAGGAAGCGGGTGAGCGGCGGGTCTCCCGGGTTGGGCAGCCCGGGCAGCGTCAGCCGGGCGGCCCACACGGCGTCGACTGCGGCGCCTGCGAGCGCCGCGACGAGGAACGGGACGTGGCGAGTGGGCGCGGCGACCCCGGAGGCGCGGCAGATGTCGCCGATCAGCTCGCCCACGGGGCGCGGCTCGCCGTTGCTCACGACGTATGCCTCCCCCCGTGCCGACTCGCACCGGTCGAGCGCAGCCACGAGGGCGTCCGTGGCGTTGCTGATGTAGGTGCTGTCGACGAGGGCGGCACCGGAGCCGACGACGGGCAACCTCCCGGCGCGGGCCCGCTCAACGATTCGAGCGATGAGCTGTGTGTCACCGGGGCCCCAGACAAGGTGCGGACGCACGGCCAGGACCGCTAGCGGCCCGCCGTCAGCGTCGAGGGCCACCTGCTCAGCCAGGGCCTTGCTACGCGCGTAGTGGCCTCGGGCCCGCTGCGGGTCGGCGGGCTCGGCGCCCGCACCGACGAGGGCTGCCCCGGCGTGGGCCACCGACGGCGACGAGACGTGGATGAGCCGGGCGACGCCACCGGCCTGGCAGGCCCCGACGACGTTCCTGGTGCCCTGCACGTTCGCGCGCTCGTAGTCCCTCCACCGGCCAACGACGTCGACCTGGGCAGCGAGGTGCACGACCGCGTCGTGGCCGCGCACGGCCTCCGCGACGCACGGGGCGTCCGCGACATCACCGAGCACTTCCCGCAAGCGCAGCCCCGACGGGCGACGCTGCAGCACGGTCACGTCGTCACCACGGGCGGCGAGGGCCTCGGCGGTCTGCCGGCCGAGCATCCCGCTCGCGCCGGTGACGAGGACCTTCACGGGCGACCCACCCGGCCGCCCTTGAGCACCCGAGCAGCCCACCGGGCCACCCGCGCTCGGTCGATCTTCGACGCGTGGCGGATGTCGACGGGCAGTTCCTTCGCGACGAGGACCGCGGCCACGGTCATCCCGGCCGCCGACCGCACGGCCGACGCCAGACCGGGCCCGGCGAGTCCTGGGCGAGCGCCGGCCAACGGCACGACAACGGCGACGATCTGCTGCGTGCCGAGCGGCCCGACGCCGACGACGGCGGCCATCGAGACCCTATCGAGGCCCTCGATCCGCTGCTCGGGCCCGACCGGCGTGACGGGCCCAAAGGCCGTATGCACGACGTGCACGAGCCGGCCCTCCACCCACAGGCGTCCGTCGTCATCGAGGTGACCGACGTCGCCTGTGCGGTGCCAACCCGTTGTCCGACTGCTCTCGCGCTCGGTGGCCCACAGCTGGTCGTAGCGGTCCTTGACGTGAGGGGCTCGCACGAGCACCTCGCCGCTCACCCCACGGTCGGTCGTGGGCTCGGCCTCGACACCTCCCCTGTCGTCGAACGCACTGATGCCGACCACGACACTTGGCAGCGGCCGACCGACACAAATCCCCTCACCCGGCCCGACCGCCTTGAGCTCGGCCAAGGAGACGTCGGTCACCGGCAGCGCCTCGGTCATGCCGTAAGGGGTGTGGAGCTCTGCCTGCGGCACGAGCGCCTGCACTTCACGCAGCAGAGCGAGCGGGACCGGTGCTCCGGCGGAGATGAGCAGCCGTATGCCGCCCAGTGCCGAATGATGTTGTGGTGTCAAGAGGTTCGCGGTGGCCACGACGTTACGCAGCGCTGCCGGGGAGGCGAAGACAACCGTGCCACTGACGGCCGACACCGCCTCGGCGAGGGCGACCGCGCTGAGGGTCCCGGGCGCCGTGACGTCCATGTCGGGCACCGCCGACGCGAGCCCGAGTGCCGGGCCGTAGAGGGCGAAGGGTGCGAACGCCGCGACGAGGCGGTCATCGGCCGTTAACCCGTAGGCCATGCGCAGCGCGTCGAGCTGCGCGCGCACCTGGTGGTAGCGATAGACGACACCCTTGGGCGGCCCAGTTGCGCCGGAGGTGAACAGGACGGCGCACTCGGCGTCGTCGGCCGGGGTCGGGGGGAGGGACATCCCGCGACCGAGGCGTGCGAGGTCCGTGAGGCCGAGGGGGGCCCCGAGGGCTCGCCGGGTGGCGCGGTCGAGCGGGCCTGCGGCGATGAGGCGTCCGGGCACGCGCATGGCCCGAGCGAGAAGCAGCCCTCTGGCGATGCCGATAATGTGGTCTGGGGCGGCGCCGCGCAGGGCACGACCCATCCGGGCAGCCCCCAGGCCTGCATCGGCGACGACCACAGACGCGCCGGCGCGCCAGCACGCGTACACCGCAGCGGTGAGGTCGGCGCCAGGCGGGACAAGGAGCGCAACCCGGTCACCCGGGCGCACCCCCGTCGCCACCAGGCCCCTGGCAAGGTCACGTACCGTCCGCTCGAGGCGGTCGAACGACACCCGGCGCCCATGGCCGCCCAGCTCGACGACGGCCGTGGCGTCATCCCCGACCCGGGCCGACAACGCGGCCCAGAGCGGCGTGGGCGGACCGGGCGGCTCGTCCTGACCTGACCGCTCCCGGATCCGGCTCAGCAGGGACGACTCGCTCCCGGCGGGCGAGAGTGCTGTCGGCACAACGTCCCCCAGCCAGCGCCAGACGTCGTCCGCGAGCTGGGGGGCGTCCTCCATCACGAGGTGAGAGGCCTTCTCGTAGCGATGGACGTCGGCGTGCGGCATCCGCGCTCGGAGGTCACGGAGGTAGACGTCGGAGAACACCGGGTCACGGGGGCCCCAGAGCAACAACACCGGCACGTCGAGGCCGGTGATGCCGTGCGCAATGGCGTCGAGCGTCCGGGCCGACGGGTGTGACGAGTCGAGCGGGATGTCAGCCACGAAGTCACCGACGGCACGCCGGTCAACAGGAGAGGCGTACGGCGCGGCGAGCGCATCACGCACCTCGCGCGGGAGCGGCGGCCGGGACAGGGCCGCAGCGGCCCGAACGAAGGTCGGCGTCGCGACGCAGACCGCCTGCCGCACCCCTTCGGTGCGGGCAATCCGGATGAGCGACGGCGCTGCTGCGGTCGTGGGCTGATGCACGGCTGTGTTGGTGAGCACGACGGCCTCGAGCTGGCCCCGGTGCGCGAGTGCCCAGCCGAGCGACACGGGCCCGCCCCAGTCGTGGGCGAGAGTGACGACGGGGCCGGTGATGCCGAGCACCTCGG
>JALYVC010000210.1 GCA_030853445.1 Actinomycetota bacterium
CGGCCGCGCTGCGTCCGCTCAGGGCCGCCCCCCGAGCAGCAGCGACATCGCCTCGGCGCGGGTGGTGGCGTCACGCAGCTGCCCCCGCACGGCGGAGGTGATCGTGCGCGAGCCGGGCTTGCGCACCCCTCGCATCGACATGCACAGGTGCTCGCACTCGATGACGACGATGACGCCCTGGACGCCGAGGTGGGACACCAGCGCGTCGGCGACCTGGGTGGTGAGGCGCTCCTGCACCTGCGGACGCCTGGCGAAGACGTCGACGAGGCGGGCGATCTTCGACAGCCCGGTCACCCGCCCGTCCCTGGCCGGGATGTACCCCACGTGGGCGACCCCGTGGAAGGGCACCAGATGGTGCTCACAGGTGCTGTAGAGGTCGATGTCACGCACGATCACCAGCTCCTGGTGATCGATGGCGAAGGTCGTGCCGAGCACCTCGACCGGGCTCTGGTCGAGCCCCGCGAAGGTCTCGGCGTAGGCCCGGGCGACGCGGTCGGGCGTCTCACGAAGGCCCTCGCGGTCGGGGTCCTCCCCGACCGCGAGCAGCAGCTCACGGACCGCCGCGGCAGCCCGGTCGTGGTCGACCGGCACGAAGGCTCAGCGACCCTCGGAGGGGTCGACATGACCGCCGTCGGGCACCTCGATGATGTGCGTGCGCGGCTCCTCGTCCGCCATCGGGTGGGCCCCGGCGTTCGCGGCGGCGTCGATGCGACGGCCCAGCTCGGCGTCGTTGCCCGCGGCCTGTGGGACCTGGCCGTAGCCGTTTCGGGACCCGCTGCCGCTGAGGACCGCACCCTTGTTGAGGGACACGTTGCCGTTCTGGGCCGCCAGCTCGGCCGGCGTGAGCACGGGCGGGCGGTCGCTGAGCAGTCGTGACTCGCTCGAGAGCCAGGTCGGGCGCAGCGGGCGCTTGGTCAGCTCGGTGAAGATCGAGGCCAGCTCCTTGGCGTTGAGCGTCTCCTTCTCGAGCAGGTCGAGCACCAGCTTGTCGAGCACGTCGCGGTTGTCGTTGATGACGTGCCAGGCCTCGTCGTGGGCGTTCTCGATGAGCTTGCGCACCTCCTCGTCGACGATGCCGGCGATCTCCTCGGAGTAGTCGCGCTGGTGGCCCATGTCGCGGCCGAGGAAGACCTCACCCGAGCCCGCACCGAGCTTGATCGCGCCCACCCGCTCCGACATGCCGTACTCGGTGACCATCTTGCGGGCCATCGCGGTGGCCTTCTCGATGTCGTTGGCCGCGCCCGTCGTCGGGTCGTGGAAGACCATCTCCTCGGCCACCCGGCCGCCGAGGGCGTAGGCGAGCTGGTCGAGGATCTCGTTGCGGGTGGTGGAGTACTTGTCGTCCTGCGGCATGACCATCGTGTAGCCGAGGGCCCGGCCGCGGGGCAGGATCGTCACCTTGGTGACGGGGTCGGTGTGGTTCATCGCCGCCGCCACGAGCGCGTGGCCGCCCTCGTGGTAGGCCGTGATCTTGCGCTCCTTGGCCGACATGATGCGGGTGCGCTTCTGCGGGCCGGCGATGACGCGGTCGATGGCCTCGTCGAGGGCCGCGTCGTCGATGATCTTGCGGTTGCTGCGCGCCGTGAGCAGCGCTGCCTCGTTGAGCACATTGGCGAGGTCGGCACCGGTGAAGCCCGGAGTCCGGCGCGCCACGGCCAGCAGGTCGACGTCGGGCGCCATCGGCTTGCCCTGCGAGTGCACCTCGAGGATGCGGTGACGACCGAGCATGTCGGGGGCCTCGACGGCGATCTGGCGGTCGAACCGGCCGGGACGCAGCAGAGCCGGGTCGAGGATGTCGGGGCGGTTGGTTGCTGCGATGAGGATGACGTTGGTCTTGACGTCGAAGCCGTCCATCTCGACCAGCAGCTGGTTGAGGGTCTGCTCACGCTCGTCGTGCCCGCCACCCATGCCGACACCGCGGTGCCGGCCGACGGCGTCGATCTCGTCGACGAAGACGATGGCCGGGGCGTTGGCCTTGGCCTGCTCGAAGAGGTCGCGCACCCGCGAGGCGCCGACACCGACGAACATCTCGACGAAGTC
>JALYVC010000222.1 GCA_030853445.1 Actinomycetota bacterium
GCCACGGCCCGTGACAGGGCGACCGGGTCGAGCGGGCGCGGCACCGCGAGGTCGGCCTGCGACCACGCCGCGAGCCAGCCGTCCTGCGGCCGGCCGAGGAGCACGAGCACCGGCGGGCACCCGAAGATCTCGTTCTTGAGCTGCTTGCACAGACCGAGGCCACCGACCGGGGACGACTCGCCGTCGAGCACGAGCACGTCGAGCCCTCCCGCCTCGACGGCCTCGACGGCGGCCGCGGGGGTAGCGACCTCGCGCCACGAGGCGACCTCGACGTCCTTCGCCGGTCGCTTGCCGACACCGAGGCGCACGGCGTCACGGGTGGCCACGTCGTTGCTGAAGAGCAGCACGCGGATCTGGCGTGGCCCCGTCGCCCCCCCCGCTCCTGCGACGGGCGGGGTCGTCGGACCGGTCGAGACATCGCTCGAGGGCGTCGGGGGGAACTGCGTTGCGGCCATGCGCGCGATGTTACCGGGCCGCCGGGGCGAGGGTTCACGACCACCCCCTGGTCATCCCGCCGTGGTCGCAACCCCGGCCCCTGCCCGACGCCTCCTCCACGCCTGCCCCGCGGTTCAGGACGGCGAGACGCGTGGGTCCCGATCACGGCGCCGGTCTGTCGCCGCAGTGTGGCGCACCTCGCCGGGGGGTCGCGTGCGAAACACACGATCGACCGGGCATACTCGTGTTCGTGGCGACAGCAACGGCAGCAACTTCAACCCATTCCGCCCCAGGTGGTCAGGGCGCGGTCACCCGGCCCGACATGGTCGCGGTGGGCACCATCGTGTGGCTCTCCAGCGAGCTGATGTTCTTCGCGGGTCTGTTCGCCATGTACTTCCAGATCCGCTCCCTCTCCCCCGAGCTGTGGGCGCAGCAGACCGAGAAGCTCAACGTGCCCTTCGCGGCCGTCAACACCTCGATCCTGGTGATCTCTTCGCTGTGGTGCCAGCTGGGTGTCTGGAAGGCGGAAGCCGGTCAGGCGCACCGCACCGGCACACTGTGGCAGACCGGTTTCGTCGACGGTCTACGCCGTGGTGGCAGCAGCAGGCCCTCCTGGGGCATGCGCGAGTGGTACGTCGTCACCTACCTCTTCGGCGCCGTCTTCGTCTCGGGCCAGGTCTACGAGTACGCCGGACTGACCAGCGAGGACGTCACGCTCGCCTCCGACCGCTACGGGTCCGTGTTCTACATGACGACCGGCTTCCACGGCATCCACGTGACGGTCGGGCTCATCGCCTTCCTCCTAATCATCGCGCGCACCTTCACCACCAAGCGCTACAGCCATGCGCAGGCCCTCGGCGCCGTCGTCACGTCGTACTACTGGCACTTCGTCGACGTCGTGTGGGTAGCCCTCTTCGCGACCATCTACCTCCTGAAGTGAGCCCCACCACCGTGCACTCCCCGACACACCGCTCCACCACTCCTGACGTGAGGACAGCCCGTTGAACGCCATGGCCGCACGCCGACGCCACCCCGCCGCGATCGCGGTCCTCCTGCTCCTCGGTCTCCTGGCCGTCGGGGCGGCTTACTCGTTGCTCGCACCCAAGCCGGCTGAGGCCTCCGTCGCTGCCGCCGGTGACATGGCCGCGGGTAAGTCCCTCTTCCTGGCCAACTGCGCGACCTGCCACGGCATGAACGCCCAGGGCTCGGCCGCCGGACCGACGCTCGTCGGCGTCGGCGCCGCCTCGGTCGACTTCCAGGTGGGCACGGGCCGGATGCCGCTCGCGCAGCCGGGCGTGCAGGCCCAACGCGGTGAGGCCCAGTTCACGCAGCAGCAGATCTCCGACATGGCGGCCTGGGTGGCATCGCTCGGCCCCGGTCCGGCCGTCCCCAGCACGCAGTACACCACCGGACAGGGTGCCGACGTCGCCAAGGGTGGTGAGCTCTTCCGGGTCAACTGTGCCATGTGCCACAACTACGCCGGCTCCGGCGGCGCGCTGAGCCGCGGGAAGTATGCGCCCTCCCTGACGAACGTCGAGGGCAAGTACATCTACGAGGCCATGGTGAGCGGACCGCAGTCGATGCCGGTCTTCAACGACGCCAACATCAGCCCCGAGAGCAAGAACGCGATCATCGCCTACATCAACACCACGCAGAACGAGCAGAACGTCGGCGGCCTGACCCTGGGCAACCTGGGCCCGGTCTCCGAGGGCCTGTTCGTCTGGGTCTTCGGTCTCGGCCTCATGCTCGCGTGTGCTGTCTGGCTCGGTCAGAAGGCGGCATGAGCACCTCGGCCAGCACCGGCACCTCGGTCGCGACGGGAGCACCCCTGCGCGTTGCGTCGGCCTTTGGCACACTTGTTGGTATCCACTCGACAGGAACGACCACGGCATGAGCAACAACGGCATCACCAGCCCGAGCGCCACCGATGTGGTCAAGCTCGACGACGGACACCACATCGGTTCAGGCGGACTACCCGAGCGCTTCGACGACCCGGGCCTACCCCCTCACGTCCACCGCCTCGCCGACGACGACCCCACGGCCGCCTCGCGGGCCGAGCGGCAGGTGGCGACGATGTTCGGCATCTCCATGCTGGCCACGCTCGGCTTTGTCGTCGCCTACTTCGCCATCGACAACCGCGCCTCGGTCTTCGTCCCCGGGATCGGTGAGGGTAACGCCCTGAACATCGCTCTGGGCGTCACCATGGCGGTCTCCCTCTTCGGCATCGGCGCCGGCGCCGTGCACTGGGCCAAGACGCTGATGCCCGACGACGAGGTCGTCGAGGAGCGCCACCCCCAGGTCTCCGACGACGCCACGCGTCAGAAGGCCGTCGGCATCATCCTCGAGGGCGGCGAGAAGGCCCAGCTCGGGCGTCGCCCCCTCATCAAGGCCTCGCTCGGTGGAGCCCTGGGACTGTTCGCCCTGCCCTTCGTCCTTCAGGTCGCCGGCTCGCTGGGCAACCCGACCAAGGCGCTCGAGGGCCTGCGGTCGACCCTGTGGGACATCCCCCCGAACGGTGAGCCGATCCGCCTCATGCGCGACCCCGAGGGCACGCCCATCAAGGCGACCGACGTCACGATCGGCTCGGTCTTCCACGTGATGCCCGAGACGCTCAAGGACTCCGAGCACGTGCTCGAGGACAAGGGCAAGGCCGCGGTCCTGCTGATGCGCCTCGACCCGTCGCAGTTCATGCCCGGCCACGCCGGCGACAAGTCGCAGGCCTGGGGTTACCAGGGAATCATCGCCTACTCCAAGATCTGCACCCACGTCGGATGCCCGGTCGGTCTCTACGAGCAGCAGACGCACCACCTGCTCTGCCCGTGCCACCAGTCGACCTACGACGCCACCAACGACATGAACGTGATCTTCGGCCCGGCGCGACGCCCACTGCCACAGCTGAAGATCAAGGTTGACGACGCGGGATACCTCGTCGCCCCGGAGGGCTTCCACGAGCCCGTCGGTCCGAGCTTCTGGGAGCGCTGATGACTACGACCGCTGATCGCACCTCCGCCTCGTCACTACGAGACGACGACCCTGCGCCCGCTTCGGGGGTGATGAGCGACGGGGCCCGCAAGGCGGGCGGCGTCGCCGGTTGGCTCGACGACCGCACGGGGGCCGCCAAGCTCGGCGCGTTCCTGCTGAAGAAGGTCTTCCCGGACCACTGGACCTTCATGCTGGGCGAGATCGCGATGTACTCGATGATCATCTGCCTGCTGTCGGGCACGTTCCTCACGTTCTGGTACGTCCCGAGCGCGACCCAGGTCGTCTACGACGGTTCCTACCTGCCGCTGCAGGGAGTCGTCGTCTCCGACGCCTTCCGTTCCTCGCTCGACATCTCCTTCGACATCCGTGGTGGCCTCCTGATCCGCCAGATCCACCACTGGGCCGCGCTGATGTTCATCGTCGCGGTGACCGTCCACATGTTCCGCGTCTTCTTCACCGGTGCGTTCCGCAAGCCGCGCGAGATCAACTGGGTCATCGGCACGATCCTGTCGATGCTCTCCATCGTCGAGGGCTTCGCCGGCTACTCCCTGCCTGACGACCTGCTTTCGGGCACCGGACTGCGGGCGGCCGAGGGGTTCATGCAGTCGATCCCGATCGTCGGAAGCTACGTCGCCTGGATGGTCTTCGACGGGCCCTTCCCCGGAGAGGCGATCATTCCCCGCCTCTACTCCGTGCACATCCTGCTGATCCCGGCCATCCTCGTCGGGCTCTTCACGGCGCACATCCTGCTGGTGCTGATCCACAAGCACACGCAGTACCCCGGGCCCGGCCGCACCGAGACCAACGTGGTGGGCTTTCCGCTGATGCCCGTCTACATGGCCAAGGCCGGCGGCTTCTTCTTCATGGTCTTCGGCGTCATCGCCCTCATCTCGGCGCTGGTCACGATCAACCCGATCTGGGCCTACGGTCCCTACGACCCCTCCCCCGTGACGGCCGGGGCCCAGCCCGACTGGTACATGGGCTTCGCCGACGGGGCGCTGCGCCTGATCCCCGGATGGTTCGAGTTCGTGGCCTTCGACCGCACCTGGAGCATGAACGTCTTCGTCGGCGCCATCCTGCTCATCCCGGTGCTCTACACCATTGCCGGGGCCTACCCCTTCATCGAGTCGTGGGTCACGGGTGACAAGCGCGAGCACCACCTTCTCGACCGACCACGCAACGCGCCGACCCGCACCGGGTTGGGGGTCATGGCGATCTCGTTCTACCTCATCCTGTTCTTCGCTAGCGGCAACGACCTCATGGCCATCAAGCTGCACATGTCGATCAACGACCTGACCCAGTCCTTCCGGATCGGGCTGCTCGTGGTGCCGCCGCTCGCCTTCTGGGTGACCAAGCGCATATGCCTCAGCCTGCAGCGGCACGACCGCGAGACCGTGCTGCACGGTCGTGAGAGCGGCACCATCATACGCACCCCCGAGGGTAAGTTCTTCGAGAAGCACGAGGAGCTCGATGCCTTCGAGCGTTATGTCTACGTGCAGCACGAGGCGGTCGCGCCCTATGCGCTCGAGTCGGGAGTCGACGCCAACGGCGTGGCCAGCCCCGCCGCCCGCAAGGACCGTCTGCGGGCCAAGGTGGCGCACTTCTACTACCAGGACGTCGTCAACCCGGTCACCCCGCCCGAGCTGGCTGCGGCTGCGCACCACGGGGACCACGAGGCCCTGCCTCCGGCCCCCGAGAAGGAGCCCACCGCACTACCGGCCTCCGAGTACGAGTCGATCAAGCGGCAACGCGAAGAGAACCTCTGACCTCACGGCACCCGCATCGTCTGCTGGGGCGGTCACCCGATCAGGGTGACCGCCCCAGCGGCGTCTGCGAGCAGCGCGCCTACGCCCCTGGGTCGGGCCAGCCAAAGCCGACGTAGTGTTCTCGTTGTGCCCAAGACGCCCATCGTGTCGCTGCGACCGCGCACCGACGCCGACCTCGACCTGCTGTTCGAGATCGCCGCTGACCTCGACACCTGGGAGGAGCGGAAACCGCAGGCGCCGCGACCGTTGAGCCGGGACCGCTTCGACGCCCGGCTCCTGAGCACCGCCGACGACGACGGCCCCGAGAGCGCGGTGTCCCTCGTGATCGACGTCGACGGCACCGCTGCTGGCAGCGCGACGCTGTTCGACTTCGACCTGCTCGCCCGGCACGCCGAGGTGGGAATCAGTCTGGAACGGAACGCCCGGGGTCGTGGCATCGGGACAGCCGCCATCGTCCTGCTCGTCGAGTTCGGGTTCGTGCGTCACAACCTGCGCCGGATCCACCTGCAGGCGATCTCCTCGAACGTCGCCGCGATCCGCGCATACGAGAAGGCGGGCTTCCTGGTCGAGGGACGGCAGCGCCAGCACGCCTGGGTCCGAGGCCATTACGAGGACATCGTGCGGATGGGGATCCTGCGCCCGGAGCAGACCTCCTCACCCCCCACCTGGGCCACCGGGCACTAGTGCCGGTCGACCCGCAGGTCCGGCGGCGACGACTCCCTGCGGCTCACGGCGTCGCTCACACCTTGACGTGTTCGTCCACCCACGGACCGTCGGCGGCCCCGCTCGACCGGGATCAGCTCGCCAGGAGCGCGCCCAGGAGCTCGGCCACGGCCTGTGCGCTCCCCGCGAGGTGCCACGCTCGCCCGCGGTGCTCGACGACCCTCGTGACGCCTCCTGCCCCGAGCACCAGCGCGTGCCCGGGGTACCAGTCCCAGTCGAGGACGGAGTGCTGCGCCCACAAGCCCAGCTGACCGCTCGCGACCGCGGCCAGGTCGCAGGAGGAGGAGCCCAGCATGCGGATCGTGGCCACGGTCCGGGCCGCAGCCATCCACGGCTCGAGGATGTCGGGCGAGCTGAGTGTCGTGGGGTGCAGGTAGGTCGCCATCGCGCAGTCGACCGCCGCCCTGTCTAGCAGGGGCGTCACGGGCATCATGTCGAGTCGCGTGGGCAGCTGGGGTCCACCGACCCAGGTGCTGCCCAGGACCGGCTGGTGGACGGCTCCCAGGACCACGCCATCCGGGCCCGAGAGGGCCAGGGCGCTGCACCAGTAGGCCGACCCCGTGAAGAAGTTGTAGGTGCCGTCGACCGGGTCCACCAACCAGGTGCGTCCAGATCGACTCTCGCGGCGTGCCCCCTCCTCGCCCACCCAGCCGTCGTCCGGACGAGCGTGGGCGAGGGCCCTGGTCACGAAGGCCTCTGCGGCCCGGTCGGCAGCGGTGACGAGGTCGGAGACCGACGTCTTGCGCTCGGCCTGCAGCCCCTCGTCTCGCAGCCGCGCGGCGAGGGCGCCGGCCCGGGTCACCAGCGCCACCGCGAGCTCGTCGTCCGGTAGACCGACGTCGACCGCCGCCACCTCGGTATCGAGGTCCGGGAGGTCGTCGGCGGGACGCGGCGCGCCGGGGGCGAGGGGGTTGTCGACGGTCACACCTCGAGCGTAGGCCGCGGGACGACCACGGCGGTGTCCGGGATCCCCGGGGCGTGGCAGTCTTCAGGGGTGGAGCGAGACGGTGGCCTGACCCTGAGCGACGCCGACTTCGAGTCGGCTGTCACCGATGCCCTCGACCTGATCCCCGACGAGCTGGCCGCGATGGTGACCAACGTGGCGGTGATCGTGCAGGACGAGCCCCCGGACGACGAGCCCGACCTCCTCGGCCTTTACGAGGGGGTGCCGCTCACGGAGCGTGACGGGTGGTGGGACGCAGGATCGCTGCCCGACCGGATCACCATCTTCCAGGGGCCTCTTCAGCGGCTGTGCCGCGACCGGGACGAGCTGCTCGACGAGATCACCGTCACCGTCGTGCACGAGGTGGCGCACCACTTCGGGATCGACGACGCCCGCCTCCACGACCTCGGCTGGGGCTGAGACACGCTCGATGCAGGTGGCTCTCCCCCTGCCCCCGAGCAGAGAGCCGACCGGGCCCGCACC
>JALYVC010000262.1 GCA_030853445.1 Actinomycetota bacterium
CCGTGACCATCGCACCAGCTGCTCACGCTCGTCCTGCGCCAACGTCAGTTCGGTCATGGGTCGGCCCGTTCTCGCCATGCGAACAAGTCTACTACTTATCGTGCGAATTACCGGTGCAGGACACTAGATCGGATGGTCAGGTCAAAGTGCCGCAGGTCGTGCTGTTGAACGGTGGCCCCAGCTCGGGCAAAACGTCAGTGGCGCGCGAGCTGCAGAGCGTCTTGGACGGAGTGTGGCTGCGACTGGGGGTCGACACACTGCTTGAGGCGATGCCTCCGTCGCTGTCGCACGACGACGGCCTCGAGGTAAAGGCGGACGGTGAGGTCGTCGTCGGCGCGAGGTTCGCTGCGGTTGAGGACTGGTGGATGGCCGGTATAGCCCGGATGGTGGAAGTAGGCGCTTACGTCGTGATCGAGGACAACTTCATGAGCGGTCCCGCTGCCCAGGAGCGCTGGCGGGCGGCTCTGGACGGCGTCTCGGTGGGCTGGGTCAGTGTGCGCTGCGACCCGGTCCGAGCCGCTGAGCGCGAACACGCTCGCGGTGACCGCCCGCTTGGGATGGCCGCCAAACAAGCGCTGGCGGTCCTCACGGCATCTTGTACGACCTTGAGGTGGATGCCAGCGCGCAGGGACAGGACGAGCTGGCTCGACGCATCAAGCGGCACTTCTTCGGGTAGACCCGCCGGCCCGAAGAGGGATCCGCTTGCGGCGATGGACGCCGCGACTCGACAACGTGGTCGTCGAGCGTGACCCCTGCCGTAAGTCGTTCCGCCTGCGATCGGGTTTGGTGCCTCATTACTGATCGTTGGCCTGGTCCTGGGCGGTGGGCCCGTTCCAGGCTAGCCAGAGGGCTGCATAGGAGTTGTTGATGACGATGAGCTCGTGATGAGAGCCGAGCTCAGTGATGCGTCCGTCTTCCATGACGGCGACGCGGTCTGCATCCCTAGCTGTTTGGAGTCGGTGAGCAACGGCGATGATCGTCCGGCCGCGGATGGTGGCGGCGAGTGCTTGTTCGGTGCGACGAGCGGCGGTCGGGTCAAATAAGGCGGTGGCCTCGTCGAGGACGAGGGTGTGGGGATCGGCGAGCAGGACGCGGGCCAGGGCCACGTGCTGAGCCTGGGCGCCCCCGAGCTGGTAGGTGCCGAGGTCGGTGTCGAGCCCCTCAGGCAGCTGGTCGACCCAGTCGGCTCCGAGGGTGCGCAGGGCGGCGCGGAGTTCGATGTCGGTGGCATGCGGCGCGGCGACGGTGAGGTTGTCACGCAGCGTCTCGGCAAACACGTGGTGCTCCTGCGTCACCAGGACGACGTGACGGCGAAGCTGCTCGGGTGCGAGCTCGGCGACGTCGACACCGCCCACGGTCACGGTGCCAGTGCGGGGACGGTCGACACCGGCAAGGAGGCGCCCGAGGGTGGTCTTGCCCGCTCCGGAGGGCCCGACGACTGCGAGGTGCTCGCCTGGCTGCACAACAAGATCGACGCCGTGAAGGACGTCGCTGCCGTCGTACGCGTAGTGGACGCTGCTGACAACCACGCGCTGGTCGGCAGGGTCGGCTGCGGCGGCGGTCGGTGAGGAGCGCGGGGGTTCGGCCGCTCCGGCAAGACCCTCGAGCCGGGCGAACGACGCGGCGCTGCTCTGCAGCGTCTCGACCCACACCAGGATGGTGTCGATCGGGACGCTGAGCTGTCGCAAGTAGAGCGTGGCGGCAACGACGGTGCCGAGGCCGACCTGCTGGTCGAGGTAAAGCAGCCCGCCGACCCCGAACACGACGCCCACGGCGAGCGCGGTGGAGATGTCAATGGTCGGGAAGAACACGCTACGCAGCCGCAGGGTGCGCAGCTGGGCGCGGGTAGCGGCCTCGATCGCCGTCGCGCAGGCGGCCATCCGCTGCTCCTGCAGCCCCAGCAACTCCACAGTCCGCGCGCCGGCGGCGGTGCCGGCTAGGACATCGGCGACCTCGGCGCCCGCGGCCGCCTGGTCCAAGTAGGCCGACCGGGCGCGGCGCAGGTACCAGCGCAGGACCAGCGGGACGGCCACGAGTGCGACCAGACCGACCACCCCGAGAACAGGGGAGAGCAGGACGACGGCGACGAGGATGATCAGCGCCTGGACGAGGGCGAACACTATCTCCGGGGCGGCGTCTCGGAGCACGAACGAGACAAGCCCGGCGTCGGTGGTGGCACGCGAGGTGAGGTCCCCGGTCCCGGCTCGTTCAACCGTCCGCGCGGGGAGCTGCATCAGCCTGTCGACGAGTTCCTCGCGCAGGCGGGCCGCGGTACGTTCGCCGAACCGGTACCCCAGGAGGCGGGCCTGGCGTCCGATAACGAGCTGCGCGATCGCGGCGAGCAGCACAAGCAGGCCCAGCCTGTCGATCGCCGCGACGCTGGCGCCGGCCCGCACCTCGTCCACGATCCGGCCGATCAGCCACGGCCCGAGCAGCCCCGCGCCCGCGGCCGCGCAGTTGGTCAGCAGCACCAGGACGAACGCGGCGCGATCAGAGCCGATCAGCCGCCACGCGGCACGGCGCACCTCGG
>JALYVC010000273.1 GCA_030853445.1 Actinomycetota bacterium
ACCGCCCGCCTGCCCGCCCACCTGCGCCCATCACGGCCCACCCGCCGCCCCTGCCCCCACCCGGGCCACCTTCCTTACCTCCCGGGGCGATAATGGAGTCATGACCGTCTCGCTCGGAATGCCGTCCGCCCCGGCACCCACGCTCGCCCCTCGTCGCCCAACCCGCAAGATCAAGGTCGGCAAGGTCGAGGTCGGTGGTGACGCCCCGGTGTCCGTGCAGTCGATGTGCACGACGCCGACGACCGACGTCAACGCCACGCTCCAGCAGATCGCCGAGCTGACCGCCACCGGGTGCGACATCGTGCGCGTAGCCTGTCCCACCCAGGACGACGCCGACGTCCTGCAGCAGATCGCCGAGCACAGCCAGATCCCGGTGATCGCCGACATCCACTTCCAGCCGAAGTACGTCTTCGCCGCGATCGAGGCCGGGTGCGCCGCCGTGCGGGTCAACCCGGGCAACATCCGCAAGTTCGACGACCAGATCAAGCAGATCGCGCAGGCCGCCAAGGACCACGGCACCTCGATCCGCATCGGCGTCAACGCCGGCTCGCTCGACCCGCGGCTGCTCGCGAAGTACGGCAAGGCCACCCCCGAGGCCCTCGTCGAGTCGGCGGTCTGGGAGGCGAGCCTCTTCGAGGAGCACGACTTCCACGACTTCAAGATCTCGGTCAAGCACAACGACCCGGTCATCATGGTCAAGGCCTACCAGCTGCTCTCCGAGCGGGGTGACTGGCCGCTGCACCTCGGCGTCACCGAGGCCGGCCCGGCCTTCCAGGGCACGATCAAGTCGGCGACGGCTTTCGGCGCCCTGCTCTCCCAGGGCATCGGCGACACCATCCGCGTCTCGCTGTCGGCCCCCCCGGTCGAGGAGGTCAAGGTCGGCATCCAGATCCTCCAGTCGCTCAACCTGCGCCCGCGCAAGCTCGAGATCGTCTCCTGCCCCTCGTGCGGCCGTGCCCAGGTCGACGTCTACACGCTCGCCGAGCAGGTCACCGCCGGGCTCGAGGGGCTCGAGGTGCCGCTGCGGGTGGCCGTCATGGGCTGCGTCGTCAACGGCCCGGGAGAGGCCCGCGAGGCCGACCTCGGTGTGGCGAGCGGCAACGGCAAGGGCCAGATCTTCGTCCGGGGCGAGGTCATCAAGACGGTGCCCGAGAGCCAGATCGTCGAGACCCTCATCGAGGAGGCCATGCGCATCGCCGAGTCGATGGAGCCCGTCGACGACGGCACGGGCGAGCCCACTCGCCCCAGCGTCTCCGTCCGCTGAGCAGGACCTACGAATTTCGTCATCGAGCCTTAGTCGATTTCCCCGCCGCTAGCCGCGAGGATGGTGCCCATGTTGCGCACGAGCTCCCCGGTGCGCGCCCTCTCGGCTGGTGACCGTGACGACGCGCTGGCCCTGTGCGCCCGCAACCCCGCGGCCAACGTCTTCGTGGCCGCGCGCATTCAGGAGGGCGTGCTGCGGGCCATGCCCGGCTCGCTGCTGGGTTACCGCACCGACGGCGAGCTGCGTGGGCTGATGTGGGTATCGGCCAACGTCGTGCCCGTGGAGTGTGACAACGACGCGCTGGAGGCCATCGCGATGCGCCTGCGACGCTGGCACCGGGGCTGTGCCTCGATCTTCGGCCCCAGCGACCAGGTCGAGCGACTGTGGGACCACCTCGCCCCCCACTGGGGTCACCCCCGCGCCATCCGCTGGCGCCAGCCGCTCATGGCAACCGCCTGCGACCCCGTCGCGCTCGGTGTGCCGGTCGACCCGCGGGTGCGGCTGGCGCGCGACGACGAGGTGGACGCAGTGCTCCCCGCCGCGGAGGCCATGTTCACCGACGAGATCGGCTACCCGCCCTACCAGGGGTCGTCGCGCGGCTACCGCACGCTCATCGCCCAGCTGGTCCGCGAGGGGCACACCTACGTCTGGGTCGAGGACGACCAGGTGCTCTTCAAGGCCGATGTCGGGTCGTCGTCGATCGGCGCCGCCCAGATCCAGGGGGTGTGGCTGACGCCCCGCCTGCGGGGGCAGGGCCTGGCCGCCCCGCTGATGGCTGCCGTGACCGCGCTCGTCCTGCGCGAGATCGCCCCGCTGGCCACGCTCTACGTCAACGACTACAACAGCGCGGCCCGCGCGACCTACAAAACCGTGGGCTTCGACGAGGTCGGCACCTTCAGCACCGTCCTGATGTAGGACACCCCCGGGCCGTATGCCGGGTGCCCGGTCCGACGACGACGGCCCGCCTCCCCGAGGGGGACGGGCCGTCGTACGACGTGCGTGGTGCGGGACTACTTGGTGTACTGCTCCAGGCTCGTGCCCTTGTAGGCCTCGGCCGCGTTGGCCTTGGTGACGACGACCGGGGGCAGGTAGTTGGTCGGGACCGACTTCATGCCGTTGTTGTCGGTGGCCGTCGTGGTCGGGGTCTCACCCTTCTGCAGGGACGTGACCATCGCGATGGCTGCGGCGACCAGCTTGCTGGTGTCCTTGTTGATGGTGGAGTACTGCTGCCCCGCCATGATCGACTTGACCGACTCGACCTCGGAGTCCTGACCGGTGACGATCGGGGTGGCCTTGCCGGCCTGCTTGACCGACTGCAGGATCGCGCGGGCGAGGGTGTCGTTGGGGGACAGGACCCCGTCGAGCGTGGTGCCACCGGCGTAGTTCGCCGTCAGCAGCGTGTCCATCCGCTTCTGGGCGTTCTCCGGCTTCCAGCCCTGGGTGACGACCTGGGTGAAGTCCTTCTGGCCCGAGGCGATCTTCAGCGTGCCGTCGTCGATCTTCGGCTTGAGGATCTTCATGGCGCCGTCGAAGAACACCTTGGCGTTGGGGTCGTCCGGCGAGCCGGCGAAGAGCTCGACGTTGTAGGGGCCGTTGGCCTTCTTGGCCTTCATGCCGTCGAGGAGGGCCTGGCCCTGGAGCTGGCCGACCTTGTCGTTGTCGTAGGCCAGGTAGTAGCTGACTGCGTCGGTGTCCTGCAGCTGACGGTCGTAGGCGATGACGATGGCGCCGGAGTCCTTGGCGGCCTTCAGCTGCGTGCCGAGCTGCTTGGAGTCGATGGCGCCGACGATGATGACCTTGGCCCCCTTGGTGACCATGGCCTGGATCTGGTTCTGCTGCTCGGTGACCCCACCGTTGGCGAACTGGACGTCCTTCTGGAAGCCAGCGGAGGAGAGCCCGTCGTTGAAGAGGCTCTCGGCGAGGACCCAGTTCTCCGAGGTCTTCTGCGGGAGGGCGACCCCGATGAGGGAGTTCGCGGGGAAGCCGGCGGCGGCGGCGCCACCGGAGGCGCCCGCGGCGGGGCTAGTCGTGTCGGCACGGCCGCAGCCGGTGAGGGCGAGCGCGGCCACCGCAG
This sequence comes from Actinomycetota bacterium, assembly GCA_030853445.1. Classification (GTDB taxonomy): domain Bacteria; phylum Actinomycetota; class Actinomycetes; order Actinomycetales; family Dermatophilaceae; genus Lapillicoccus. The sequence goes on from JALYVC010000273.1 coordinate 3,339, forward strand.
AGACGGCCAGCACCTTGGCGAAGGAACGCATGTGCACTTCTTCCTTGTCAGCGCTCTGAGGAGAGCGCGGTGATCGCGTCCCGAGCGGCGCCCAGGACGTGGTGGGTGGGATCAGGACGACTGACCGATGCTCTCCTTGACGGAGGCGGTCTCGCGGGCGGCGGGGTTGCCGGCAGGGGCGGAGGGTCCGCCCGAGCCACTGTCGTCGCCGGCTCGACCGCTGCGGTAGTTGCGCATGAGCAGCCCGGTGATCGACGGCTTTCCCTGTTTCTTGCTGTAGACGTCGAAGGCGACGGCGGTGAGCAGCACCAGGCCCTTGATGATCTGCTGCGCGTCGGCGCCGATGCCCTTGGTGTAGAGGCCGTTGTTCAAGGAGGCCATGACCAGACCGCCGACCATCGACCCGATGACGGTGCCGACACCGCCGGAGACGGCGGCACCGCCGATGAAGACGGCGGCGATGGCGTCGAGCTCCCAGCCCTGTCCGTCGAAGGGGCCGGAGGCTCCCGAGCGGGCGTCGAACATCATGCCGGCGAGGGCAGCCAGCACGGACATGTTCATCATCACCAGGAAGTTGACCCGCTTGCTCTTAACGCCCGACAGCTCGGCAGCGAGCCGGTTGCCACCGACGGCATAGATGTGGCGGCCGGTGATGGTGCGGTCGGCAACGAAGCTGTAGATAATGACGAGCGCGATGAGGATCAGGCCGGCGTAGGGGAACCCGGTGCGCGCGGAGGCGAAGAAGAACATGATCCCGAGGATGACCGCGCAGATGACGCCGAGCCGCAGCCAGGTCATCCAGGACTCCTCGGTCTGGGCGCCGATCTTGGTCAGGCGACGGCGGCCTGCGACGGTGCCGTAGGCGATGGCCAGACAGGCGACGACCCCGAGCAGGAGGGTGAGGTTGTTGTAGCCGGTGAAGGGCCCGACCTCCGGCAGGGCGCCCGAGCCGATCTTCTGGAAGTCGCTGGGCACCTGCACGGTGTTGGACTTGCCGATCGCCTGGTTGACCCCTCGGAAGGTCAGCATCCCCGCGAGGGTGACGATGAAGGCCGGGATGCCGACGTAGGCGGTCCACAGGCCCTGCCACGCACCGATGATGGCTCCGACGGCGAGGCCGAAGAGGATCGCCACCGGCCAGGGCAGGCTCCAGTTCTGCATGGCCAGGGCCACGCTGATGCCGACCGCGGCGGCCACGGAACCAACCGACAGGTCGATGTGCCCGGCGATGATCACGAGCACCATCCCGACGGCCAGGACGAGGATGTAGGCGTTGCCGTTGATGATGTTGTCGAAGTTGTCGGGCGTGATGATGTACCCCCCCGTCCAGATGTGGAAGAAGAGGAGGATGCCGAAGAGGACGACGATCATGCCGAGCTGGCGCAGGTCGCCCCCGAAGAACTGCTTGACCTTGTTCATGGGTTCCGTTCCGGTGTGGGAGAAGGTGGGGTCAGAGAGCGGTGCCGGTGGAGGCGAGCTCTCCGTGCTCGACCTCGCCGTCACCACCGTGGGAGACCTTGGTCATCAGGGTCAGCAGCGTCTCGGGGTCGGCCTCGTGCTTGTCGAGCACGCCGGTGATCTCACCCTCGCAGATCGCGTAGATCCGGTCGGAGAGGCCGAGCAGCTCGGGCAGCTCGGAGGAGACGACGATGACGCCCTTGCCCGAGGCCGCCAGCTTCTGGATGATGCCGTAGATCTCGAACTTGGCCCCGACGTCGATGCCGCGGGTGGGCTCGTCGAGGATCAGCAGGTCGGGCTCGGTGAAGAGCCACTTCGACAGCACGACCTTCTGCTGGTTGCCACCCGAGAGCTTGGAGATGCCTTCGTCCACCGACGGGGTCTTGGTGCGCAGCTCCTGGCGGTACTGCTCGGCGAAGCGGTACTCCTCCGCGTCGCTCACCTGCCCGCCGTGGGTGATCCGCTTGAGGTTGGCCGAGACGGTCGTGCGCTTGATGTCGTCGAGCAGGTTGAGGCCGAGGGTCTTGCGGTCCTCGGTGACGTAGGCCAGCCCGGCGGAGATGGCCTGCGAGACGCTCTGCAGGGTGATCTCCTGGCCGTCCTTGACGATCGTGCCGGACACGTAGTTCCCGTAGGAACGACCGAAGAGGCTGCGCATGAGCTCGGTGCGCCCCGCGCCCATGAGCCCCGCGAAGCCGACGATCTCGCCGCGGCGGACCACGAAGCTCTCGCGCTTGCAGACGAAGCGGTCGCTCACCTCGGGGTGGCGTACGGTCCAGTCGCGCACCTCGAAGAACGGCTCACCGATCTGCGGGGTGTACTCGGGGAAGCGCGAGTTGAGGTCACGGCCGACCATCGCCTTGATGATGCGGTTCTCGTCGACCCCGCCGCCTTCGCGCACCCGCATGGTCTCGATGGTGAGCCCGTCGCGGATGACGGTGATGGCGTCGGAGATCTGCTCGATCTCGTTGAGCTTGTGGCTGATCATGATGCAGGTGACGCCCTTGGCCCGTAGCCCGGCGATCAGGGTGAGCAGGTGCTGGCTGTCGGTCTCGTTGAGCGCCGCGGTCGGCTCGTCGAGGATGAGTAGCTTGACGTCCTTCGACAGGGCCTTGGCGATCTCGACCAGCTGCTGCTTGCCGACACCGATGTCCTTGATCTTGGTGTCGGGGTCCTCGGACAGGCCGACCCGCGCGAGGAGCTCGGTCGCCCGCTGCCGGGTGAGGGTCCAGTCGATGCCGAAGCTGCCGCGCTGCTCGTTGCCCAGGAAGATGTTCTCGGCGATCGACAGCTCGGGGACGAGCGCGAGCTCCTGGTGGATGATGACGACGCCCGCGTGCTCGCTCTCGCGGATGTTGGAGAAGTGGCGCACCTGACCGTCGAAGACGATCTCGCCCTCCTCGGCCTGGTAGACACCCGACAGCACCTTCATCAGGGTCGACTTGCCGGCGCCGTTCTCCCCGCAGATCGAGTGGACCTCGCCCCGTCGTACGACCATGGTCACGTCGGAGAGGGCCTTCACCCCGGGGAAGGTCTTGGTGATGCCCCGCATCTCGAGGATGACCTCACCCGCTGGGGAGGTCGTGTCGGTGGGGTCACCCGCTGCGGTCGCTCCACGCGAGCTGTCAGCCTGGCTCATCTCGTCAAGGGCCCTTTCGTCGGCGGCGTCGTTGCTAGCCCGATCGCTGATTGTGACCCGCGGCACAGTAGCGCCGAAACCTTCCACGCGGAAGAAGGCGGTCACAAGGCGATAACGATTGACATCGTTGTCAGACTGAACCTCCAGAGCCAACCCCACAGGCAGTTGACCTGTCAAGTCTTCACGTCCGCCACTCAATGTCTCATAGGGCCAATCGCGCGGTGGTTGTTCACTGCTCGCCGTCGGCGACTTGACCGTCGGTGGCCCCCGCACCCAAGATGTCGTGCTGTGTCAACGTTGTCACCCCAGGGGCCCCAGGTCGGCGGCCCGGCCCGTCCCGGCCGACCCACGATGGCCGACGTCGCGAGCCTCGCGGAGGTGTCGATCAAGACGGTCTCCCGGGTGGTCAACGACGAGCCCGGCGTGCGCTCCGAGACGGCGAGCCGCGTCAGGGCGGTGATCGACGAGCTGGGCTTCCACCGGCACGAGGGGGCGAGCATGCTGCGCAAGGGTCACTCGACCAGCATCGGGCTGATCGTCGAGGACCTCGCCAACCCCTGGTACTCCCAGCTGGCGGCGGCGATGGAGCGCGAGGCCCGAGGTCGCGGCCACTTCCTCATCTCCACGTCGGCCGAGGGTTCGCCGGCGCGGGAGGCCGAGCTCGTCAGCGCCCTCTTCGCCCGGAGGGTCGAGGGTCTGGTCGTCGTGCCCGCCTCCGGGGTCGCCAGCGCCGAGATCATCGCCGCCGCCGCCGAGATCCCCGTCGTGTGCGTCGACCGCCCGCTGCCCGGCCTGTCCGCCGACACCGTGCTCAGCGACAACGAGGGCGGGGTCCGCTCGGCGGTCGAGCACCTCGTGGCGCACCGGCACGAGCGAATCGGCTTCCTCGGTGACGACGCCGCCGTCTGGACGGCCCATGAGCGGCTGGCGGCGTTCTGCTCCTCGCTCGAGGCCCTGGGCCTGGCCGTCCCCACACGCACCCGGCTCGGCCCCTATGCGCCGGGGGAGGTCTCCGACCTGCTGACCGAGTGGTCGCTGGGCCCCGAGGGCATCACGGCCGTCATGACGAGCAACAACCGCGTCACCCTGCAGGTCATCAGCGCCGTGCGTGAGAGGGGCCTCGACCTCGTGGTGATCGGTTACGACGACTTCGAGCTCGCCGACTTCCTCGACCCTCCGGTCACGTGCGTGCACCAGGACCCGGCGTCGCTGGGCGAGAGGGCGATCCAGCAGCTCTTCTCCCGCCTCGACGGTGAGCGCGGCGAGCCCCGCACCGTCGTCATCCCCACCCGGCTCATCGTGCGCAGCGTGCCTCGGCGGCCGGCCGGCCGCCTCTGAAGGCCGCTGGAGGCGTCACCGTGCCGCGGCCGGGTCGCGCGGCTCGTGGTGGGATGGAGCGTATGCCGCCCTCGCCCCCCGTCACGCCACCGCTGACCAGGGGGTCCGGGGTCCTGGCCGCCGCGTTCCTCGCCTCCGGGGTCGTCCACCTGGTGCGCCCTCGGGTCTTCGAGCCGGCGGTCCCGCCGCAGCTGCCGCAGCCGCGTCAGCTGGTCATCTGGTCTGGTGCCGCCGAGATCGTCTGCGGCTTGGGCATGCTCGTGCCGCAGACCCGACGTCTCGCCGGGCTGGCCAGCGCCGCGCTGCTGCTCGGGGTCTGGCCCGCCAACGTGCAGATGCTGGTCTCGGCCCACGGCCGCGCCCGGCGGCACCCCCGCTCGTGGGCGGCCCAGGTGGAGCGCGTCGTCACGGCGGTCCGGGTGCCCCTGCAGGTGCCGCTCATCTGCATCGCCCTGCGGGCGGCCGGGCGCTGACCCCGCGCCACAGCCGGAGCGGCGGCCCCCCGCGAGGGGCCGGTGCATCCGGCAAACGGAATGCACGTACAACGAGGGATGTGCCACACTCGGCGCTGAGACTTCGTCGGGCATCTGGGTCTCGGTGACGCTGACGGGCGCCGCCGCGCCGCCCCGGCGGCGGTGGGGAAGATGCACCGCGAGCTCGTCCGGACCCGGTCTGGGCGAGCTCGGTCGTGCCCCCGCCCGGTCCTTCACCCGAGTGGCGACACGACCACGACCACGGGTTGCGGCATCGCCCTCGGTGGGGGGTCAACGGCATACGGCGGCGCGGCTAGGCTCGGGCCTGCTGAACCGACCGCCCTGTCCGCACCAGCGGGCGCCACCGCCGGCCACCCGAGGAGCCCCACCGTGCCCATGCGCATGTCGAGCCTGTTCCTGCGCACGCTGCGAGAGGACCCGGCCGACGCCGAGGTACCGAGCCACCGACTGCTCGTGCGTGCGGGCTACATCCGCCGGGTCAGCCCCGGCATCTACACGTGGCTGCCGCTCGGGCTCAAGGTGCTGCGCAAGGTCGAGCAGATCGTGCGCGAGGAGATGGACGCCATCGGGGCGCAGGAGCTGCTCTTCCCCGCGCTCCTGCCGCGCGAGCCGTTCGAGGCGTCCGGCCGCTGGACGGAGTACGGCCCCAACATCTTCCGGTTGAAGGACCGCAAGGGCGGCGACTACCTGCTCGGCCCGACGCACGAGGAGCTCTTCACGCTCGCGGTCAAGGACATGTTCAGCTCCTACAAGGACCTGCCGGTCTCGCTCTACCAGATCCAGACGAAGTACCGCGACGAGGCGCGTCCGCGCGCCGGGGTGCTTCGAGGGCGCGAGTTCGTCATGAAGGACTCCTACTCCTTCGCGGTCGACGACGCCGGGCTCGACAAGGCCTACGACGCGCACCGTGAGGCCTACATCCGCATCTTCGACCGGCTCGGCTTCCACTACGTCATCGTCGCGGCGATGGCGGGCGCCATGGGCGGCAGCAAGAGCGAGGAGTTCCTCGCGACCGCCGAGAACGGCGAGGACACCTACGTGCGCTGCCCGAACTGCGGGTTTGCCGCCAACGTCGAGGCGGTCAGGGTGCCTGTCCCGGACGCGGTCGACTGGACCGGAGCGCCCGAGGCACACGTCGAGGACACCCCGACCACCCCCACGATCGCCAGCCTCGTCGACATGCTCAACACCCGCTTCCCGCGCGACGACCGCGCCTGGGCGGCCGACGACACGCTGAAGAACCTCGTCGTCAAGGTCACCGAGCCCGACGGGACCACCTCGGTGCTGGCCATCGGCCTCCCGGGGGACCGCGACGTCGACGAGAAGCGCCTCGGAGCCCAGCTCGAGCCGGCGACCTTCGAGGTCTTCGACGACTTCGGCTCCGTGCCGCAGCTGGTCAAGGGCTACATCGGGCCGGGCGCGCTGGGTCAGGACAAGCCCGGCGGTGTGCGCTATCTGCTCGACCCGCGCGTCGTCGACGGCACGAGCTGGGTCACCGGTGCCGACGAGCCCGGACGCCACGTCATCGGCCTCGTCAAGGGCCGTGACTTCGAGGCCGACGGCACCGTCGAGGCGGCCGAGGTCCTCCCCGGCGACGAGTGCCCCAGCTGCGGCCACGCCCTCGAGTCCGCGCGCGGCATCGAGATGGGCCACGTCTTCCAGCTCGGCCGCAAGTACGCCGAGGCGCTCGGGCTCAAGGTCCTCGACGAGCACGGCAAGCTCGTGACGGTGACGATGGGCTCGTACGGCGTCGGCGTGTCGCGCGCCGTCGCGTGCATCGCCGAGGGCAACCACGACGAGCTGGGCCTGGTCTGGCCTCGTCAGATCAGCCCGGCCGACGTGCACGTCATCGCCCAGGGCAAGGACGACGACGTCTTCCTCGCTGCCGAGGAGCTCACGCGTGGGCTGGAGGGTGGTGGCCTCCAGGTGCTGCTCGACGACCGCCGCAAGGTGAGCCCCGGTGTGAAGTTCAAGGACTCCGAGCTGATCGGCGTGCCGACCATCGTGGTCGTGGGCCGGGGGCTCGCCGAGGGGGTCGTCGAGGTCAAGGACCGACGCTCGGGTCAGGCGCGCAGCGTGCCCGTCGCCGAGGCCGTGAGCCAGGTGCTCGCGGAGGTGCGCGGGGAGTGACGCGGGCGCTCCCGGGGACCGACCCTCAGGTCAGGCCGGCGTTGGAGGGCCGACGCGACAACGGGATACGCGTCGGGGTGCTCGGCAACCCGATCCCGCTGCGTGACCTCGTCACCGGGTGGCACAACGGCACGGGCGGCGACCGCTGACGTGCTGGCCGTCGATGCGTCCGTCGCCGACCCGTCACTGGCCACCGCCCTCCTGCTGGCCCTCGCGGGCTTCGTGGCCGGGTGGGTCGACGCCGTCGTGGGAGGCGGTGGGCTGATCCAGCTGCCGGCGATCCTGCTCGGGCTGCCGGGCGCCTCACCGGCGCAGGTGCTGGCCACCAACAAGTTCTCCAGCATCTTCGGCACGGCGACGAGCTCGGTGACCTACTACCGGCGGGTGAGGCCCGACCTGCGCACGGCGCTGCCGATGGCCGCCGTGGCGTATGTCGGGGCGATCGGAGGTGCCCTCATCGGGCTGCAGATCCCGAAGTCGGCGTTCAACCCGATCATCCTCGGGTGCCTCCTGGTCGTCGGCGCCTACACGCTGGTCAAGCCCCAGCTGGGCACCGCGACGGCCCTGCGGTGGGACGGGGTGCGGCACACGGTCGTGGCGATGCTCACCGGCTTCGTCATCGGTGTCTACGACGGCGCGCTGGGCCCGGGCACGGGCTCCTTCCTCGTCTTCGCGCTGGTCGGGCTGATGGGCTACGCCTTCCTCGAGGCCAGTGCGAAGGCCAAGATCGTCAACGTCGCCACGAACCTCGGAGCCCTGACCGTCTTCGCCCCTGGGGGCCACGTCGTGGTGACGATCGGGCTGGCGATGGGGGTGGCGAACCTGGCCGGGGGCTACCTGGGCGCCCGGACCGCCGTCCGCCTCGGCAGCCGGTTCGTGCGGGTCGTCTTCATCGTGGTCGTGACGGCGTTCATCGTGCGGATCAGTCTGCAGATGCTGGGGATATGGGGCTGACGGACCGACGGACCCTCGCTCCGTCCTCGGGTCGGCTGCGCCGAAGCCAACGGCCGACACCGGCCGGCAGGCCGTGCTGGCCTGCCGGCCGGTGCGCTGCCCCGTGGTGGGCCTGTCAGTCGTCGACGGCGATCCTCACCACCTCGCCCGTCGGACCACCGGCGTTGGCGGCGGGCATGATGCTCCAGTTGGAGACGTAGACCGCGCCGTCGTCGTAGGCGAACCCCGAGGGGAACGACAGCTGGCCGGCGCCGAGGGTGGTGCGGGTGCCGTTCGGGGCCACCTTGATGAGTGCACCGGAGGGGTCTGGACCGAACATGCCGTTGGCCTGGAACTCGGTGGCGTAGAAGTTGCCCGAGTCGTCGAACCCGCAGCCCTGGATCCCGGTGAAGCCGCTCCACTTGACTGACGCAACGCCGTTGGCGATGCGCCACACCCGTGCGTGTCCTGGCGCATATTCGCCGCCGAGGAGCTCACCGACGTAGAAGGACCCGTCAGGAGCCTTCGCGATGCAGGTCGGGACCCCGTCCGTGACCGACCCGGCGGGAACAGTGAGGTACGCCCAGGTCGAGACCCGTCCCTGGTCGTCGACCTTCGCAATGAGGTTGGAGCCGGCGTCGGCCACGTACTGAGTACGGCCGACGGTCAGCAGGGCGTTGGGGTTCGCGTCCGGGAACTGGTCGGGCTGCAGGTACTGGTGGTGGTTGGTCCAGGCGTAGTCCCTGTTGCCGGTGGGCGCCAGCGCGCTCCACGAGCCGTGCCGGTCGATGCTGATCGTCCGACCCAGCTCGGCCTTGGCGGCGCGGACGACGGGTCCCGGGGGTGCGGTCGGTGGGACGCCGGCGGAGCTGGCCGCCATCTGCCCGTAGATGCGGCTGCCCTGGGTGGACACCGCGGAGAGGCCTGCAGCGGCGGTCCCGTCCGGCGACGCCACCGAGATCAGGCCGTCGAGGACCTTGGTGAGCCGACCGTCTACGAGCTTGCTCATCCCGCTCGTCAGCCCGGCGCACTGGGGCCCGGTCGGCCCGTCGCCCAGGCACAGGCTCCCGCCGTGACCTGATTCGGCGATGTAGAGGTCGTCGTGGGAGCCGAAGGCCAGGCCTCGAGGATTGTCGAGGTTGCGGGCAACAACGGTCACGCGCCCGCTGTCTGCGACGGTCGGTGGGGCGGCGTGGGCCGGGCGGGCCGTCATGAGACTGCCCGCCACGACGAGGCTGAGGGCAGCGGCGGCGCTGAGGGTGCGGGTGTGCGACGTGGAGCGGGTCGGGAACGAGATGCCATACGCGGTGTTGGTGGTCATCGAACCTCCTCAAGGGGGCCGCCTCGGGTAAGGCTGGCCTTGACCAACGAAGCACTGACCCCAGGGGGTGTCAACCCCCAATGGGACGACCTCAACGCGAGGCTCAGAGGCCCGTCTGCTGCGCCGCCGCGAGCATCCGGCCTCCGCCGTCCACCGGTGACCTGAGGGTGCACCTCGTCGACGACCTGGCGGCGAGGGTCCACGCCGCCGAAGCGACCGGGGTCTGCGCGACAACGGAATCCGGGCTGAGGGGAGGTTGGGGGTGGGGTGGTCCGCATACGGGGGCAGGTGCCCGCGAATGCGCGGGGCTGGGCGCCCGGGCCGGCATACGGGGGCAGGTGCCCGCTCATGCTCACTCCTGCGCCTCAACGAAGCCAGCGATCGTCAGGGCCAGCCCGGCGAGCAGGGCTCCGGCTGCGGATACGACGGTCGTCACCATCGGCCTGACCTCCCCCTGTCGTCCACCTCGCCCACTACCCGCACGGTGCCGCCAGCAGCCGGGCCGGCCTGTCCGTCCCCCCGCTCAGTCGCGCGCGCGCACCGGGTCGTACGACGCCTTGCGCGCCGCCCGCCTCAGGGTCGCCAGGACGGCGGGCCCGAGCAGGGCGATGGCGACCGCGTTGGTGATCGCCCGCCCGGTGTCCCACCCGCCGGTCGAGGTGATGAGGGTGAAGATGCCGAAACGGTGCAGGTTGTCGAGCAGGGCGGCGCCGGGCACATAGGCCAGGGTGCCGTCGCCGATCGAGCCCGCGCCGGCGACGAACGGCCAGAACCACAGGTTCATCAGGGCACCGAAGAGGTAGGCCGCGAGCACGCCGTAGACCGCCAGCATCGCGACCTCCCACCGCCCGCGCACCCGCCGCGGCAGCAGCCCCGCCCCCAGCCCGATCCACGCGGAGGTGAGCATCTGGAAGGGCAGCCACGGTCCCACCCCAGCCGTGAGCAGCGCCGACGCGAACATCGAGGTGCACCCCAGCACGAAGCCGAAACCGGGCCCGAAGACCCGCCCGGCCAGCACGAGCAGGAAGAAGACGGTCTCGATGCCTGCGGTGCCCGCCCCGAGCGGGCGTAGCGCCGCATTGACGGCGGAGAGCACGCCGAGCATGGCCAGCGCCTTCGAGTCCATCCCGCCTTCGGCCATCGCGGCGAGCACGATGACGACGAGCACGGGCAGCACCGCGGCGAAGACGTACGGCGCGTCGACCGCGTGCTGGGCGCCGGTCGGCGAGGCCTGCACGAAGAGTGGCCAGGCGAACATGGCGAGGCCGCCGAGGGAGGCGACGAGCAGGGCCACGGCGGTCCACGGGCGCACCCGCACGGCCGCGCCGCCGAGCGTCGCGACGAGGTCGGGCGAGCCGACCCCCGTGGAGGCAGTGCCAGCCCTGTCCCCGCCCGCACCGGGTCGCTCGCGCAGGCTCATGACCTCGCTCCTGTCTGCGTGGTGGCGAGGGCCGCCGCGACCTGGTCGACGGTCAGCCACTCCTGCGGGGCCATGATCTTGGCGACCTGCGGCGCGAAGGACGGCGAGGCCGCGACGACCGAGGCGGTCGGTCCGTCGGCGATGACCTCGCCCTGGGCCATGACGACGACCCGGTCGGCGCAGGCCGCGACGAACTCGACGTCGTGGGTCGCCACGAGCAGCCCCCGGCCCTCGGAGCTCAGCTCACCCAGGGCCTGCGCGAGGTGCCGCTTCGCGGTGTAGTCGAGACCGCGGGTGGGTTCGTCGAGCAGCACCACGGGGGGATGGGCGGTCAGCTGCACGGCCAGCACGAGGGCCAGGCGCTGGCCCTCGGAGAGGTCGCGCGGGTGCTGCTCGTCACCGATCCCGGGCACGAGGCGGTCGAGCAGGCGCCGGCAGGTACCGGGGGTGGAGCCGGTCTGGTCGTCGGCGGCCCGGCACTCCTCACGCACCGTGCGCAGGTAGAGCAGGTCGGCCGCAGTCTGCGGCACGAGACCGACGAGGCTGCGAGCGTCCTCGTCCGACAACGACTTCGGGTCCTTGCCGTCGACCGACACCGACCCGGCGCGGCGGCGACCGCTGCCCTGAAGCGCCCACAGCAGCGACGACTTGCCCGACCCGTTGCGGCCCATGAGGGCGGTGATGCTGCCGCTCTCGAGGCGTAAGCTCACGTCACGCACGGCCACGTGCTCGCCGTAGACGACGGTGACGTGAGCCGCGTCGAGGACCGGAGGGCGACGTGCGGGGGAGGCGGCCGCCTCGGGAGTCCCGGCCACCACCCGTGCCTCCAGCTGCTCGCGCAGCGGCCGCGCTGCGCGGCGCGCGTCCCGCACCGACAGGCGCAGCGGCGACCAGCCGGCGAGCCGGCCGAGCTCGATGACCGGCGGGGCGATCGAGCAGGTCTGCATGACCAGCTCGGGTGGCCCGGTGGTGACGACGCCACCGCCGGGCAGGTGCACGATGCGGTCGGCGTACTGCAGCACCCGCTCGAGGCGGTGCTCGGCGATGACGACGGTGGTGCCGAGGTCGTGCACGAGCCGGGTGACCGCGGCGAGCACCTCCTCGGCGGCGGTCGGGTCGAGTGCGGAGGTCGGCTCGTCGAGGACGAGCACCCGGGGGTGGGCGGTGAGCACCGAGCCGATGGCGACCCGCTGCTGCTGGCCCCCCGAGAGCGACGCGAGGGGGCGGTGGCGCAGCTCGGCGATGCCCAGCAGGTCGAGCGTCTCCTCGACGCGGCGGCGCATCGTCTCGGGCGGCACGGCGAGCTGCTCCATGCCGTAGGCCAGCTCGTCCTCGACGGTGTCGGTGACGAAGCCGGCGAGCGGGTCCTGCCCCACCCACCCGACGACGTCGGCCATCTCGCGTGGAGGGTGCACGCGGGTGTCGTAGCCACCGACGGTGACCCGGCCCGCGAGCCGTCCGCCGGTGAAGTGCGGCACCAGCCCGTTGATGGTGCCCAGCAGGGTCGACTTGCCGACGCCGGTGGAGCCGACGACGAGGGCGAGCTCGCCCTCCTCGATGTGCAGGTCGACGTCGCGCAGCGTCGGGACGGCCGCGTCGGCATAGGTGACGCTGACCCCCTCGAGGCGGATCACCGCGGGCCTGCGGCGGTGACGAGGCGAAGCGGGGTGGGCTCCGGCTGCGGTATGGAGCCGCTGCCACCGGTGGGCGCCGGCGGCGGCGTCAGCCACGTGGGGAGGGCCGCGACGAGCACCCCGAGCAGCGGCAGCGGGGACAGGGCGGGCCAGGCG
>JALYVC010000276.1 GCA_030853445.1 Actinomycetota bacterium
GCACCAGTCGCGCTCGCGCACGCCGGGGCGTCGTACGGCGGCGAGGTCGTGGCCGACGACCACCTCACCGGCCCGCAGCAGCACGCCCTCCGCGCGACCGGCTGGTCCGGTCACGAGGTTGAGGCACCAGTGCATGCCGTAGGTGAAGTAGACGTACGCGACTCCCCCGACGCCGAACATCGGCGCTGTGCGCACCGTCGGCCCGCGGAAGGCGTGCGACCCCGGGTCGCTCCCCTGCCCGCCGTACGCCTCGACCTCGGTGAGTCGCACCGTGACACCCGCGTGGGAGATGGTGCAGCCGAGCAGGGCCGGTGCGACGAGCAGCACGTCGCGGGTGAAGAAGCGCCTCCCGAGGGCGCGAGCCATCAGGCGCCGCGGTGCAGCGGGGCCGTGAAGGACCGGGCTGCGGCCGCGGCCTCGACGGCCCGGGACAGCTGCTCACGCACCCGGGCGGGAGCCGTGCCGCCCACACCGTCGCGGGAGGCCAGCGAGCCCTCGACGCTGAGCACCCCGCGCACCCCGGCGGTGAGGTGCGGGCTGATGGCCGCCAGGTCGGCGTCGGTGAGGTCCCACAGCTCGACCCCCCGCTCCTCGCAGGCACGCACGCAGGCGCCGGCCAGCTCGTGGGCCACCCGGAACGGCACACCTTCGCGCACCAGCCACTCGGCGACGTCGGTCGCGAGCGCGAAGCCCTGCGGGGCCAGTGCGCGCAGGCGGTCGGTGTGGAACGTCAGGGTCACCACCATCCCCGCGAAGGCGGGCAGGAGCACCTCGAGGGTGTCGACGGCGTCGAAGACCGGCTCCTTGTCCTCCTGCAGGTCGCGGTTGTAGGCCAGGGGCAGCGCCTTGAGGGTGGTGAGGAGCCCGGTCAGGTCGCCGACGAGGCGACCGGCCTTGCCCCGGGCGAGCTCGGCGACGTCGGGGTTCTTCTTCTGGGGCATGATGCTCGACCCGGTCGAGTAGGAGTCGTCGAGGGTCACGTAGGAGAACTCCTTGGTCGCCCAGATGACGACCTCCTCGGCCAGCCGTGAGACGTCGACGGCGACCATGGCCGCGACGAAGGCGAACTCTGCCGCGACGTCGCGGCTCGCCGTACCGTCGATGGAGTTGTCGACCGATCGCGAGAAGCCGAGCTCGGTGGCGACCGCCTGTGGGTCGAGGCCCAGCGAGCTGCCGGCCAGGGCTCCCGAGCCGTAGGGGGAGACGTCGGCGCGGGCGTCCCAGTCGCGCAGTCGCTCCACGTCGCGCAGCAACGGCCAGGCGTGAGCCAGCAGGTGGTGCGCCAACAGCACGGGCTGGGCGTGCTGCAGGTGGGTGCGACCGGGCATCGGGACGTCGGCGTGGGTGGTTGCCTGGGCGATGATCGCGTCGACGACGTCGAGCACCAGCCCGGAGATGGTGCGCGCCTCGTCGCGCAGGTACATCCGCAGGAGCGTGGCGATCTGGTCGTTGCGTGAGCGACCGGCGCGCAGGCGGCCACCGACGTCGGCACCGACCCGCTCGACCAGGCCGCGCTCGAGCGCGGTGTGCACGTCCTCGTCGTCCGGCGCCGCGGTGAACGCGCCGCTGACGACGTCGCCGTCGAGGGTGTCGAGCCCGGCCAGCATCGCGGTGAGGGTCCGCTCGTCGAGCAGACCGGCCCGGTGCAGGACCCGGGCGTGCGCCCGAGAGCCGGCGAGGTCGTGCCGGGCCAGGCGCCAGTCGAAGTGGGTGCTCTTCGACAGGGCGGCGAGCGCCTGGGCCGGACCACCGGAGAACCGTCCACCCCACAGGCTGGCGCTCGGCGCGGCGGAGGTCACGTGCTCGTCGGTCATGTCGCAAGTCCTTCTGGTGGTGATGGGGTCAGTCGGCCGTGAGGGCCAGTAGCCGCCCGGCGACCGCCCTCGCCGTGGCCGGCGACGGCGTGATCACGAGGATGGTGTCGTCGCCCGCGATCGTGCCGACGACGTCCGTCACCTGGGACTGGTCGAGGCACGAGGCGAGGTAGCCCGCGGCGCCGGGCGGCGTGCGCAGCACGACCTGGTTGGTGCAGGGCGAGGCGCTGACCAGCAGCTCCTCGACCGCCCGCCGGAGCCGCCCGGGCAGCTGCTCACCCCCGGTGCCCGTGGGGAGCGACCCGTCGGGGCCGGGCACCGCATAGACGAGGGCGCGGCCCCGGCGCACACGCACGGCTCCGAGCTCGACCAGGTCGCGGGAGAGGGTGGCCTGGGTGACCTCGACCCCTTCCGTCGCCAGCAGCGTGAGCAGGTCACCCTGCGAGCGCACCTCGTGGCGACCCAGGAGGTCGAGGACGCGAGACTGACGGGTGGCGCGAGTGGTGCTCACGCCGGCTCCGCACCCTCGAGGATGCCGGGGAGGGCCGCGAGGAACGAGGCGACCTCGTCGGCTCCGAGGACGAGCGGCGGAGCCAGCCGCAGGGCATCGGGAGCCACGGCGTTGACCAGGAACCCGGCCTCTCGGGCCCGCGCCATGGCCGATGCGGCCACCGGCTCGGTCAGGGTGATCGCCAGGAGCAGCCCCCGGCCGCGGACCCCGGCGATGCGCGGGTGGCCCAGGGCGAGGACGCCCTCGCGGATCGCCTCACCGGTCTGGGCCGCGTGCGCGAGCAGCCCGTCGGACTCGATGGTGTGGATCGTCGCCAGTCCCGCGGCACACGCCAACGGGTTGCCGCCAAAGGTCGAGCCGTGCTGGCCGCCCTCCAGCATCCCCGTCACCCGCGGGCCGTAGGTCACCAGGGCGCCGATCGGCACCCCACCGGCGAGCCCCTTGGCCAGGGTCACTGCGTCGGGGACGACGTCGGTCGCGTGGTGGGCCAGCCACTGGCCGGTGCGGCCCATGCCGCACTGGATCTCGTCGAGCACGAGCAGCGCCCCCGCCTGCGTGGTGAGGTCGCGGGCCAGGCGCAGGTAGTCGGGGTCGAGCGTGATGACGCCGGCCTCGCCCTGGATCGGCTCGAGCAGGATCGCGGCCAGGTCGTCACCCAGCTCGGCGACCTTCGCGCGCAGGGCCTGCGCGTCGCCGTAGGGCACGTGGACGACCCCGGGGACGAGCGGTTCGAAGGGAGTCCGGTAGGCCTCCTTCCAGGTCAGCGACAGGGCGCCCATGGTGCGTCCGTGGAAGGCGTGGTCCATGGCGATGACCCGCGAGCGCCCCGTGCGGCGCGTGAGCTTGAGGGCGGCCTCGATGGCCTCGGCACCGGAGTTGGCGAAGAAGACCCCCGACCCCTCCGGGGCACGACAGACCCGCAGCAGGGCCTCGGCCAGCTCGACCTGCGGCTCGGAGGTGAAGAAGTTGGAGATGTGCATGACCTGAGCGGCCTGCTTGGTGATCGCCTCGACGAGGGCGGGGTGGCCGTGGCCGAGGGTGTTGACCGCTATGCCACCCAGCAGGTCGAGGTAGCGCTTGCCGTCGACGTCGACGACGTAGCACCCGTCGCCGTGCGACAGCACGGTCTGGGGAACGCCGAAGACCGGCACGAGCGCGGCGCGGTACCGCGCCAGCAGCTCGTCGCTGTGGGTGGCGGCGGGGGACGGCGGAGCGCCGTGCGGCGTGCTCACGCCAGCACCTCCTGCTTGCCCGCCGCGTAGTGCACGGTGGCGTCGTCCGGCAGCACCATGGTGCCGATCCCTTCGTCGGTGAAGACCTCGAGCAGCAGCGAGTGCGGCTGCCGCCCGTCGATGACGTGAGCCTGCGGAACGCCGCCGCGGACGGCACGGACGCAGGCCTCGAGCTTGGGCACCATCCCCGAGTCGACCCTGGTGAGCAGCTCGTCGGCCTGGGTGACCGACAGCTGCGACAGCAGCGAGCTGCGGTCGGGCCACGCGGCATACACGCCCTCGACGTCCGTGAGGACGACGAGCTTCCGGGCGCCGAGCGCGACGGCGATCGCCGAGGCCGCCGTGTCGGCGTTGACGTTGAGGACCTGTCCCTCGTGGTCGAGGTCGGGAGCGACCGTCGAGACGACCGGGATGCGGCCGGCGGCGAGGATGTCGTTGACGGCGCCGGGGTTGACCGTCTCGACGTCACCGACGAGCCCGATGTCGACCTGGGCGCCGTGCTCGTCGACATGGGGACGGATGTGGGCGCCGAGCAGGCCGCCGTCCTCACCCGACAGGCCGACCGCGATCGGGCCGTGCTGGTTGAGCAGGCCGACGAGCTCACGACCCACCTGGCCGGTGAGGACCATGCGCACCACCTCCATGACCTCGGGGGTGGTCACCCGCAGGCCGCCCTTGAACTCGCTCTGCAGGCCGAGGCGCGACAGCATGGCGGCGATCTGCGGACCGCCACCGTGCACGACGACGGGACGCAGACCTGCGTAGCGAAGGAACGCGACGTCCTGGGCGAACGCCTGCTTGAGGGCCTGGTCGGTCATGGCGTTGCCGCCGTACTTCACGACGACGAGGGCCCCCCGGAACTCTTCGAGCCAGGGCAACGCCTCGACCAGGGTGAGGGCCTTGCTCGCCGCCACGCGCAGGGCGGCAGCGTCGATGACGCCGCGCAGGGAGCCGGTGGGGGCCGAGCCCGGCGAGGTGCTCATGAGCTGTAGGCCGAGTTCTCGTGAACGTACTCGTGGGTGAGGTCGTTGGTCCAGATCGTCGCCGACGCGACGCCGGCGTGCAGGTCGACGGTGACGCGCACCTCGCGGGTGGTGAGGTCGACCAGGCCGCGGTCCTCGCCCACGCCTCCGGCACGGCAGACGTGCACCCCCTGCATCGTCACGTCCAGCGTGTCGGCCTCGAAGACGGCGCGGGTCGTGCCGACGGCGGCCAGGACCCGACCCCAGTTGGGGTCGCCGCCGTAGACGGCGCACTTGAAGAGGTTGTTGCGGGCGACTGCTCGGGCGACCTCGAGGGCGTCGGCCTCGTCGGCCGCATTGACCACCTCGACCGCGATGTCGTGGTGCGCGCCCTCGGCGTCACCGATCAGCTGACGGGCCAGGTCGGCGCACACCGACCGCACGGCGGCGTCGAGCTCGTCACCCGTCGGGGTGACGCCGCTGGCCCCCGAGGCGAGCAGCAGGACCGTGTCGTTGGTGGACATGCAGCCGTCGGCGTCGATCCGGTCGAAGGTGACGGAGGTGGCTGCGCGGAGGGCGCGCTCAAGGTCGTCCGGCTGCGCCACGGCATCGGTGGTGACCACGACGAGCATCGTCGCGAGCGCGGGGGCGAGCATGCCCGCCCCCTTGGCCATCCCGGCAACCGACCAGCCGTCACCCGCCCGCCCGGCCTGCTTGGGCACGGAGTCGGTCGTCATGATCGCCCGGGCGGCGTCGCCGTAGTGGTCGTCGCTCAGTGCGGCCGCCGCCGCGTCGACGCCGGCGAGCAGCGTGTCCATGGGCAGGAGCTCACCGATGAGGCCCGTGGAGCACACGGCGACGTCGCCGGCCGAGAGCCCGAGCGCCTCGGCGACGTGCTCGGCGGTGCGATGGGTGTCGAGGAAGCCCTGCGCACCCGTGCATGCGTTGGCTCCACCCGAGTTGAGCACCACGGCGTCGACGCGACCGTCGGTGACGACCTGGCGGGTCCAGGTGACCGGAGCGGCCACGACGCGGTTGCGGGTGAAGACGGCCGCGGCATGCTGCAGCGGACCGTCGTTGACGACGAGCGCCAGGTCGGGGCGGCCGCTCGCCTTGAGGCCCGCCGTGACACCGCTCGCCCGGAAACCCTGCGGCAGGGCGACGTCGGGGGCCGCGACGACCGTCGGGAGGTCCGGGCTGTCGAAGGTGGTCACGGAGCAACTCCTGCCACCGGCAGGCCGGTCGTCTCGGGCAGACCGAGGGCGAGGTTGGCGCACTGCAGCGCCCCGCCCGCCGTGCCCTTGGTGAGGTTGTCGACGGCCGCGACGACGACGACTCGCCCGGCACCCTCGTCGACGGCGACCTGCAGCTGCACGCTGTTGCTCCCGAGCACGTCGGCCGTCCGCGGCCACTGGCCCTCCGGGAGCAGGTGCACGAAGGGCTCGTCGGCGTAGGCGGCGGCATACGCGGCCCGGACCGAGGGGGGGTCGGCCCCGTCCGCGAGCCGCGCCGTGCAGGTCGCGAGGATGCCACGGGCCATCGGAGCGAGGGTCGGGGTGAAGGAGAGCGAGACCGGGGCGCCCGCGGCGGCGCTGAGGTTCTGCGTGATCTCGGGCGTGTGCCGGTGGACGCCGCCCACGCCGTAGGGCGACATCGAGCCCATCACCTCGGCGCCGAGCAGGCGCGGCTGCAGGCCCTTGCCCGCTCCGGAGGCGCCGCTGGCGGCGACGATGACCACGTCGGCCGGATCGAGGAGCCCGGCGCCGAACCCCGGGGCGAGGGCCAGCGAGCAGGCCGTGGGGTAGCAGCCCGGCACCGCGATGCGACGCGCACCGACGAGGGCGTCACGGGCCCGCCCACCCCCGCTCCGCACCAGCTCGGGCAGGCCGTAGGGCCACGAGCCCGCGTACGGCGTGTCGTAGAAACGGTGCCAGGCGCTCGCGTCGGTGAGGCGGAAGTCGGCCCCGCAGTCGATGACCACGACGTCGCCCGGCAGCTGGGCGACGAGGGCGGCCGACGCACCGTGCGGCAGCGCCAGGAACACGATGTCGTGGCCCGCCAGCGTCTGTGGCGTCGTGGGCTGCAGCTCGACGCCCGCCAGCGGCACCAGGTGCGGGTGGATGCTGCCGAGCAGGCGCCCGGCGGAGGAGTCGGCGGTCAGGGCGCCGATGCTGAGGTCGGGGTGGCCCAGAAGGAGCCGGAGGATCTCTCCTCCGGCGTACCCGCTGGCGCCCGCCACTGCTGCCGTCTTCACCTGCATGACTATACATGTCATGCGAACTTATGCACGATGGCGTTTTACCCCGCTACCACCGAGGTAAAAGTTCGGGCCTGGGCGCGAGCTTTTACCTCACTCTTACCGGGGTAAAACGCCGGGGGTCAGCGTTGGACGGCCCCGACGGCCGTGGCGGCGGACCGGACCGCCTCGTCACGGAAGGCGTTGACCTCGTCGGTCGTCAGGGTGCGGTCCGGGGCCCGGAAGGTCATCCGGTAGGCGAGGGACGTGCGCCCCTCCCCCACCTGGTCACCGGCGTAGACGTCGAACAGGGTGACCGTCTCGAGACAGGAGCCCGCTCCCTGGCGCAGTGCGCTCTCGACGTCTCCGGCCGAGACCGTGGAGTCGACCAGCAGGGCGACGTCGGTGAGGGCGACGGGGTAGTCGGAGAAGGGCAGGAACGAGGTGGTGGGCTCGCTGGCCAGCGTCAGCACGTCGACGTCGAGCTCGGCGGCGCACGTGCGGGCCGGTAGGTCGAGCGCCACGCAGACCTTCGGGTGCAGCTCGCCGGCGTAGCCGACCAGGGTGCCGTCGGCCAGGCTCAGCCGCGCGCACCGCCCCGGGTGCCAGGGTGCGTGCTCGCGCTCGGCCCCGACCTCGAGGTCGACCCGCAGGGCGGCGCCGACGGCCAGGGCAGCGTCGACCATGTCTGACCAGTCGACCTGGCGACCGGGTCCCCACCACCCCGAGCGCTCCGCCTCGCCGCAGGCCAGCAGACCCACGTGGCGCGGCTGGCGCGGCAGGGCCGCCTCGATCGCCGCAATGGTCGCGGCGTCGGGCCGAGCCGCGACACCGGGGACCGGTGCGGCCGTCGGGCTACCGCCCCCGGGCCGGGTCACCAGCCCCACCTCGAAGATCGCGACATCACGACGACCACGAGAGACGTTGCGCCGCAACGCTTCTGCCAGCGAGCCGATGACGCTCGTGCGCATGAGCGGTGCTTCGTCGCTCAGCGGGTTGGCCACCCGCAGGGCGTGGCGCCGGTCGTCGTCGGCCGGGAGGCCGAGCTGGTCGGAGAGCTGCTCGGACACGAAGGGGTAGGTCAGCACCTCGGTGAG
Source organism: Actinomycetota bacterium (assembly GCA_030853445.1). GTDB lineage: Bacteria > Actinomycetota > Actinomycetes > Actinomycetales > Dermatophilaceae > Lapillicoccus. The sequence continues at coordinate 7,853 of JALYVC010000276.1, forward strand.
ACCGCGGCCTACGAGGGCCGTCGCGACCACGCGGCGCGCCTTCTGCCCGTGGGTCAGGCCCCGGCCGTTCGAGGGTGCGGGCACGAGCGACGGGATGTGGTCGTAGCCGTCGAGGCGCGCGACCTCCTCGGCGTAGTCGGGACCGTCGACGAGGTCGGGGCGCCAGCTCGGTGGAGTCACCGCGACCACGCCGTCGTGGGGGTCACCCACGATGGCCCCGAGGTCGCGTAGGAGGCCCACGACCCGCTCCGGCGGGTAGTCGACCCCGACGACTCGAGAGGGCAGTGCCAGGTCGAGCCCGTATGCCGCAGTCGCCGCGGTGCGGTCGACGTCGGTGACGTCGTCGCTCGCCGTCCCGCCCCCGTGGGCGACCAGCAGGTCGACGACGAGCTGGGCGGCGGGCGGCGCGAGCCGGGGGTCGACCCCCCGCTCATAGCGCTTGGACGCCTCGCTGACCAGCCGGTGACGTCGACTGGTGCGCGCCACCGTCGTCGGGTCGAAGTGAGCCGCCTCGACCAGCACGTCGCGGGTGGCCTCGTCGATCTCGCAGGTCGCCCCGCCCATGACACCGGCCAGCGCGAGCGGCACCGTGCCACCGTCGGTGACCAGCAGGTCCTCCGGGTGCAGGGCGCGCTCGACCCCGTCGAGGGTGGTGAGCGTCTCTGCCGCACCCGCCCGTCGAACGACGATGCGGTCGGAGAGCTTGGCCAGGTCGTAGGCGTGCAGCGGCTGCCCGGTGAGCAGCATGACGTAGTTGGTGACGTCGACCACGAGGGAGATCGGTCGCATCCCCATCTGGGTGATCCGCTTCTGCAACCACGCCGGTGACGGCGCCTGCGGGTCAACGCCACGCACCACCCGCGTGACGAAGCGGTCGCACCCGTCGCGCCCGTCGAGCGGTGCGTCGTCGGCGAGGTCGACGGCGTAGCCCGTCGTGGTGGGTGCGGGGACGTCGATTACAGCCGGGTCGCGGTAGCCGCCCGGCGTCGACCCGAGGGCGTGCCAGTACTCACGGGCCAGCCCCCGCATGGACAAGCAGTAGCCACGGTCAGGGGTGACGTTGACCTCGACGACCTCGTCGGCGAGCCCGAGCAGGGCGATGGCGTCGTCTCCGGGCGACACCGCGGCCGTCGCCTCCTCCCCGAGGTAGCGCTGGAGCACGATAATGCCGCTGTGGTCGGCGCCGAGGCCGAGCTCGTCCTCGGCGCAGATCATGCCGTTGGACACGTGGCCGTAGGTCTTGCGCGCAGCGATCGCGAAGCCGCCCGGCAGGACGGCGCCGGGCAGCACGACGACGACGAGGTCACCGACCTCGAAGTTGTCGGCGCCGCAGACGATCTCCTGCGGGATGCCGTCGCTGGCCATCTGGCCGTGCAGGCCGACGTCGACCGTGCACCAGCGGATGACCTTGCCGTTCTTCTGCGGCTCGTCGGCCGCGGTGAGCACGCGGCCCACGACGAGCGGGCCGGTGATGTCGCCGCCGTGGAGGTCCTCCTCCTCGAGGCCGACGGAGACGAGCGAGGCGGCGACGTCTCGTCCGGTGGCACCGGTGGGGACGTCGACCAGCTCGGACAACCAGGACAGGGGGGCGCGCACGTCAGACCTCCAGGCCGAACTGCTGGGAGAAGCGCACGTCGCCCTCGACGATGTCGCGCATGTCGGTGACCCCGTGCCGCAGCTGCAGGGCCCGCTCGATACCGAGACCGAAGGCGAAGCCCGAGTAGGCGTCGGGGTCGATACCGCAGGCGGTCAGCACCTTGCGGTTGACCATCCCCGAGCCACCGAGCTCGATCCAGCCCGAGCCCCCGCACGTGCGGCAGGCGACGCTGACACCCTTGGCGTCCGACACCCGGCCGTCCCCGTGGCAGACGAAGCAGCCGAAGTCGGTCTCCATGGACGGCTCGGTGAAGGGGAAGTAGGAAGCCCGCACGCGGGTGCGCGTGCCGGCGCCGAACATCACCCGCACGAAGTGGTCGATGGCCCCGCGCAGGTGGGCCATGGTCAGGCCCCTGTCGATCGCCAGCGCCTCGATCTGGTGGAACACCGGCGTGTGGGTCGCGTCGAGCTCGTCGGTCCGGAAGACCTTGCCCGTGCCCACGACGTAGATGGGCGGGGTGCGGGTGAGCATGGTGCGGATCTGGATGGGCGAGGTCTGTGTGCGCAGGACGATGCCACCGTCGGGCGGCTCGACGAAGAAGGTGTCCTGCATCTGACGCGCCGGGTGGTCGGGGCCGATGTTGAGGGCGTCGAAGTTCATCCACTCGGACTCGACCTCGGGGCCCTCGACGACCTCCCAGCCGGTGCCGACGAAGGCGTCCTGCAGTCGCTCGGTCGTCAGCTCGAGCGGGTGCCGGGCACCCCGGGCCCGTCGCCCCACCGGGCGCGTGACGTCGACGGCCTCCTCGTCGAGGATGCGGCGGTCGCGCTCGGTCTCGAGCTCGGCCGTGCGAGCCGCCAGGGCCCGCCCGAGCTCGGCCTGGGCC
>JALYVC010000284.1 GCA_030853445.1 Actinomycetota bacterium
GGTGCGGATGGTCGCAGGCGCCTCGGGTCGCAGGGCGGCGAGCGGCGTTATCCGGGTGGCCCGCACGGCCGGGAGCAGCGCGGCCAGCACCGTGACCAGGGTGCCGGTGGCGAGCGGGACGACCACGCTCGCCAGGCTGACCGACAGCGAGTCGAGCGGCAGGGGTGATCCCGAGGAGGTGGCGGCGCTGGAGACGACCGCGGCCAGCCCGCCCCCCAGAGCCAGCCCGACCAGCGAGAAGGCCGCTCCGACGAGGGCCGCCTCGCTGACGACGGCGAGCAGCACCTGCCGTCGGGTCGCCCCGATGCAGCGCACGAGCGCGAGCTGCTGCCGTCGCTGGGCGAGGAGGATGGCGAAGGTGTTGCCGATGACGAGGGCGGACACGAAGACCGCGACGGCCGCGAAGGCGAGCAGGAACGCGGTGAGGGTGTTGGTGCCCCGGAGGGCCCGGGCGGCCACGGCGTCGGCCTGCTGCGGCCCCGTGCGCACCGTCGGGGGGTCCGTGGTTCCGGCCGTGGTGCCGTCTGGGGTGGCGTGGCGGACGGCGAGCGCCACCGCCTGCTGCAGCGTCGTGGGGTCGGCGCCGGGGGTGGCCGTCACGGCGATCGAGTCGAGTGCGTCGCTCCCGGTCCAGCGGGCCAGGGCGCCCGGGGTGCCGAGCACCAGCCCCTGAGCGGCCCACTCGCCGCTCCCGCTCGGGTCGACCACCCCGCTCACCCGCAGGCGCAGCGGTTTGCCGTTCGGGTCACGCAGCTCAAGCGTGCTGCCGGGTCTCAGGTCGGCCCGCTCGGCCAGCGACGTCGACACGAGGGCCTCGACGTCGCTGCGGGGAGGGGCGCCGCTGGTCACGCGGAAACCGGGAGCCGGGTGCCAGGTGAGGGCGGTCGTGAGGTCGGTGGCCGCCCCGCTCACCGAGACGAAGCCCCGGCTCGTACCCTCGGCGGACGCCACACCCGGCAGGGCCCGGACAGCAGGCAGGGCCGCCCCCGGGACGGCATCGACCGTACCGTCGAGAGGGGACGCCACGACGACGTCGTGCCGGCCCACGTCACCGCTGATGCGGTCTCGCACACTGGTCGTCAGCGTGGAGGCGAGCACGAGCGTGGCAGACACGAAGGCGACACCGAGCACGATGGCCAGCCCGGTGGCGACGTAACGGCGGCTGCTCTGGCGCAGGGTTGCGAGCGTGACCTGCAGCATCAGGCGCCGAGCCCGCGCATCGCGTCGAGCACGGAGTCTGTGGTCGGAGAGTCGATCTCGCCCACGAGCCGGCCGTCGGCCAGCAGCACCACCCGGTCGGCGTAGGCCGCGGCGCTGGGGTCGTGGGTCACCATGACCACCGTCTGACCCAGCTCGCGCACCGAGCGGGCGAGGAAGCCCAGCAGCTCGGCAGAGGTCGCCCGGTCGAGCGACCCGGTCGGCTCGTCGGCGACGACGACGTCGGGGCGGGTCACCAGTGCCCGCGCGGCGGCGACGCGTTGCAGCTGCCCGCCCGACAGCTCGCCGGGCCGGTGCGCGAGACGGTCGCGCAGACCGAGGGCGTCGACGACGCCGTCGAACCACTCGCGGTCGGGACGCTGCCCTGCCAGCCGCAGCGGCAGCAGGATGTTCTGCTCGGCACTCAGCATCGGCAGGAGGTTGAACGACTGGAAGACGAAGCCGACCCGCTTGCGCCGGGTCAGGGTGACCGCCTTGTCGCTCATGCGCGTGAGGTCGGTGTCGCCGAGGAACACCTGCCCCGAGGTCGGGGTGTCGAGGCCCGCGACGCAGTGCAGCAGCGTCGACTTGCCCGAGCCCGAGGGGCCCATGATCGCGGTGAACGCGCCGGCGGCGAAGTCGACGGTGACCCCGTCGAGGGCGCGCACCGCCGCGTCGGCGGCGCCGAAGACCTTCACGACGTCGACCGCTCGGGCGGCGACGGAACCGGCAGGTCGAACGCGGTGGGTGGCCACTTCGGTTGACGACGTCATGTGAGCAGGCTAGGAACAGGCTGTGGGGTAGGGCATCAGCCTGCGGTGCCGACCTCGAGGACTCCGGCTACGACCAGGGGTGGAGACTCGGCCGCTCAGCCCCCTACTCGCACGAGACCCGCCTCGTACGCGAGCACCACCATCTGCACCCGGTCGCGCAGGTCCAGTTTGCGCAGCACGGCACCGATGTGGGTCTTCACGGTGGCCTCGGCGACGAAGAAGGTCGCCGCGATCTCCTGGTTGGTCAGGCCCTGGCCCACCGCCACGAGCACCTCGCGCTCACGTTCGGTCAGTGGCTCGAGCCGCTGCAGTGCGGCTGCGTATGCCGCGTCACCGCCCGGTGGCCGGGCCGGCCCCTCCGCCTCGTGTCGCGCGGCGACGAACGTGTCGATGAGCCGCCTGGTGGTGCTGGGGGCCACCACGCTGTCGCCACGGTGGACGGCGCGGATGGCGGCGAGCAGGTCAGTCGGCCCGGCGTCCTTGAGCAGGAACCCGGAGGCGCCCGCCTTCAGCGCGGCGAAGGCGAACTCGTCGAGGTCGAAGGTGGTGAGCACCAGCACCCGGGGTGGGTCGGCCCGGGTCATGAGGCGTCTTGTCGCCTCGACGCCGTTGAGCCGGGGCATCTGGATGTCCATCAGCACGACGTCGACGGCCGGCGCGTCGGGCCCGGTGAGGGTGTCGAGTGCGGCCAGGCCGTCGGCGGCCTGACCGACGACCTGCATGTCGGGAGTCGCGTCGAGCACCATGGCGAACCCTGCTCGCACCAGAGCCTGGTCATCGACGAGGAAGAGCCGCACCGGGGTGGTCGAGAGGTCGGTCACGGGGTTCCTCCGGACCAGAACGAGATGGTGGGGGTGACCGGGGGGGCTTGGGCGGTGGCGACCGGGACGGTCGCAGCCACCGGGGGGGCGAGGGCAGGTGGCGGGCTGACGCGGGCCCGCTGCCCGGCGAGCGGCAGGGTCGCGACCACCCCGAACCCCCCCTGC
>JALYVC010000307.1 GCA_030853445.1 Actinomycetota bacterium
GGCCGGCACGTCGTGCCGGCCGGGTCTCGTGCCCTGGAGGAGGCGTGGGACGGAGGCGGTGGCGGCTGACGTCGCGCCCCAGCGGTACCCTCGCAGGCTCGCGGGGTACGTCACGCTCATCCGGGCGGTGGTTCCGGTCAGCAGAAGGGAGCCCCCTGGTGGGCAACGGATCAGGCGCGGTCGAGATCTTGGGTGTGACCCTCGTCGGCATCAGCACGACGACCGGCGTGAAGCTGGCGTTCACGCTGGCCCTGGTTCTCGTCGTGCTGGCGCTGCGGGCCCTCACGCTGCGACTGGCTCGCCGTACGCTCGGTGGTGCGGTCGGCGACCCCCGACGGTTCTGGACCCGCCAGGGTCTGCAGGTCGTCGTGGCCGTCGTCATGACCCTCGGGGTGGTCTCGATCTGGGTCACGCCGACCACCGACATCACGACCGGGGTCGGGCTCATCAGCGCCGGGCTCGCCTTCGCCCTGCAGCAGGTCATCACCGCCTTTGCGGCCTACTTCGTCATCCTGCGCGGCGACACCTTCGGCATCGGTGACCGCGTCACCCTCGGTGGGGTGCGGGGCGACGTGGTGCGGCTGGGTTTCCTCAAGACGACGATCATGGAGATGGGTGCGCCGGGGTCGGTCGGTGACACCACCGCCACGTCCGTGCGAGCCCGGCAGTACACCGGACGCCTCGTCGCGGTGAGCAACGGCGTGATCTTCACCGAGCCGGTCTACAACTTCTCGCGGGAGTTCCCCTTCCTCTGGGACGAGATCACCATCCCGGTCGCCTACGCCGACGACCGCGCCCGCGTCGAGGAGATCCTCCTCGACGCGGCCCGCCGCCACGGCAGCGACGCCGACCCTGCTGCCGCGCGGTCGCTGGCGTCGCTGCAGGCCCGGTATGCCGTCGCCGACGCCGCCCTCGGCCCAGCCGTCTACTGGCGCATCACCGACAACTGGCTCGAGCTCACCGTGCGGTTCCTCGTGCCCCAGCGTGGGGTGCGCGCCATCAAGGACCGGATGAACCGCGACATCCTCGCCGCCCTCGACCACGCCGGCATCGGCATCGCCTCGGCCACCTACGACGTCGTGGGCCTCCCGCCGGTCGTCGTGCGCTCCGAGTAGCCAGGGGCCGAGGCCCCCGCTGGACCGCCTGCGCAGGCGGGACGCGTCGGACGCCTCGGATGCTCGGATGCGTACGGAGAGTGTTTTGGCAACTAAGGTGGTGTTTGGCCACTTTTAGGTAGCCCCACCCCACCCATGAGCTCTCCCCGACTCAGGCGATCAGGACCCACCCATGACCCAGCCCACGACCACCCGCCCTGCGACCGAACCCCCCGAGCAGGACGCCGTGACCGACGTCGACCGGCTGGTGGCGATCGGCCGCTACGACTTCGACTCTCCCCCCCTGAAGGCGGCGCTGGTCCGCTTCGCCAAGGAGGCCGCCGACCTGATGGGCCTGCCCATCGGGCTGGTGAGCATCGTCCTGGGCGACACGCAGTTCTTCGCCGGCAGCTACGGCATCGACGGCACCTGGATGGCGGACACCGGTGGCACCCCCGTCGAGTGGTCGTTCTGCGCCAACGTCGTGCGCACCGGTGACCCCTACCTCGTCGAGGACGCCGAGACCGACCCGTTCCAGTTCGACAACCCGCTGGTGCTGCTCGACGGCATCCGTAGCTACGTAGGCGTCCCGCTCGTCACCTCCTCGGGCCATGTCCTCGGGACCTGCTGCACGATCGGCAACACGATGCGCGAGTTCGCGGACACCGAGATCACGGCCCTCCAGGCCATCTCCCGACGGATCGTCGACGAGCTGGACCGCCACCTGGTCGACTGACCGGTCAGCGCTCCTGGCCGGGCACCGCCGAGATGACGTAGGACAGCTCGTGGCGACCCGCTGCGATCCGGTAGCGGTCGAGCACGTCGGGGCCGCAGCTGGCCGTACCCAGTCCGCGGTGGGCCGTGTCGAGGCAGAGGACGAGGCGGTCGTCACGCTCGAGCTCGTCGCTCGACCGCGCCCGCCACAGGGCCTGTGAGGAGTGCCGGATCGCCGAGAAGTGGAAGGGCGCGCCCAGGGTCATGACCCTCAGCAGGTCGCCGGTCGCACTGTCGACCAGCTCGACCCACGTGGTGTCGGTGCGCAGGCCGTACTCCTGCGGCACGAGGTACGGCGCCTCGTCGACGCCGCTCTCCCACCGACCGACCAGCGCCGAGCGGTTGCGGTCGGGGTAGTTCTCGTGGGGACCACGACCCGACCAGCGCACCGTGTCGAAACGAGGGTCGACCGTGAGCTCGACCCCCACCCTGGGGAGGTCGTCGATCTCGGTGGGCACCTCGACCACGTGGTGGTACTCCACTCCAGCCTCGGTGTCCCGGCGTGACACCTCGTGCCGAACCACGGTCTCCGGGTCACGGTCGGGCAGCTCCCAGCGCAGCCACTGGGTCAGGGCCTTGCCCCCCATGAGCTCGTCGTGGGGGTCGGCCCCGAAGAGCTTGAACCCGTCGTTGTCGGTCGCTGCCCGCCACAGGTGCAGCCGCGGCTCGCTGACGACCGACCCGCCGTACGACGCCTCGGGGCTGGTGCCCGTAGCCGGCCGCACCGCCACGGGCTGGTCGCGCAGCACGACCTGGTCCCAGGCGACGAGGTGGCCGGCGGGGGCGAACCACGTCGCCTCACGCTCGGTCCAGGTCACGGTGAGCAGCACCTGCCCCTCCGCCGGCACCCGGCAGGGATACGGCACGACCGTCTCTCCCAGGGGAGGTGCGTCAGGGGTGCCGAGTACCCCGCGCTCGGTCACCTCGCCGTCGACGAGCAGCTCCCAGCGTCCCTCGAGGTGGCCCAGGTCGCAGAAGGCCTGCCGGTTGCGCACCAGCAGCCGGCCGTCGTGGTCTGCCACGGCCACCGGCCGGTGCACCCACGCGAGCTCGCGCATCACGGGGTGGGGCTCCAGCTCGGCCGAGACGAGCCCGTCGGCCACGAAGTTGCCGTCGTTCGGCTCGTCGCCGAACTGGCCCCCGTAGGCCAGCCGCGTTCGATCACCGGCGGGCCCGCCGATGGTCTGGCGCAGACCATGGTCCTTCCACTCCCAGATGAAGCCGCCCTGGAGCCCGGGGGTCGTGGTGATGACATCCCAGTAGTCGGCGAGGGACCCGTTGCTGTTGCCCATGGCGTGGCTGTACTCGCACATGATCAGCGGCCGGTCAGCCTCTCCCGCAGCGACTTTCAGGCCGTAGTCGTGGATCGCCGTGATCTCGGGATACATCGGGCACACGACGTCGGTGGCAGCGCGGCCGCCGTCGACCCAGCCCTGGGTGCGGATGGCGTCCTCGTAGTGCAGCGGCCGGGTCGGGTCGACCCGGCGCAGCCAGCCGGCGAGGGCGTCGTGGTTCGCGCCGTAGCCGCTCTCGTTGCCCAGGCTCCACATCACCACGCTCGGGTGGTTGCGGTCGCGCGCCACCATCCGCGCCCCCCTCTCGAGGAAGGCGTCACGGTAGGTGGAGTCCTCGCACACCGTGCGGTTGTAGGCGTGGCACTCGATGTTGGCCTCGTCGACGACGTAGAAGCCCAGCTCGTCGCACAGGTCGTAGAAGGCGCTGTCGTTGGGGTAGTGCGAGGTGCGGATCGCGCTGATGTTGTGACGTCGCATCTGCACGAGGTCGGCTCGCAGGTCGTCGACCGTCACCGCGCTCCCCCGGTCGGGGTGGTGGTCGTGACGGTTGACCCCGAAGACCCAGATGCGCCGACCGTTGACCAGCAGGTCTGCGCCGCGGATCTCCACGCGCCGGAAGCCGACTCGCGTCGAGACCGTGTCGACGACCGCCCCCTGGGGGTCGAGCAGCTCGACGAGCACGGCATACAGGGTCGGGGCCTCGGCGCTCCACGGGTCGACCGCCAGGTCCGGCCACGAGGCGTCGACGACGTGGCCGACGAAGACGTAGGGCCGGGCGAAGACGTGGGGTACCTGCCCGGTGAGCGACCCGGCGCCCACGACGTCGGTCAGGGTCGTGCGCACCGTCCACCCCTCCTGCGGCGCACCGCCGAAACCGACTGTGGCCCGCACGTCGGCGCGACCCACCCCCCGCACGGGGTCCCAGTCGGCCGCGACGACGACGTCGGCGACCCGGGTGCGTGGGCGGGCCTCGATGCCCACGCTGCGGTGCAGGCCCGCCATCCACCACTTGTCCTGGTCCTCGATGTAGCTCACCGCGGCATAACGCACCACGACGACCACGAGGTCGTTCTCGCCCTCCACCAGGTGGGGCGTGACGTCGTACTCGCTGGGGAGGCGGCTGTCGGTGCCGTAGCCCACGAAGCTGCCGTTGAGCCACACCGCGTGCACGGCGTCGGCGCCGTCGAGCCGCAGCACGACCTGGCGGTCGTCCCACGTGGACGAGGCGGTGAAGCGACGCCGGTAGACCCCCGTGGGGTTCCGCTCGGGCAGGCGGGGCGGCGGGCCGGGGAAGGGCATCTGCACGTTGGTGTAGTGCGGCAGGTCGCCCGGCAGCTGCATGGTCCAGTTGCCGGGAACGGCAACGGTGCTCCAGCCGTCGGACGGTAGCGGGCCGGCCACCGGGGCGACCACCTCGGCCGGCACCTCCTCCGGCGTCTCGAAGAGCTGCAGCGACCAGTCGCCGTCGAGCTCCAGGCGGTGTGCCGGGTCGACGAGGTCGCGACGCAGGTCGGCCGCGAGGGGCAGGCGCCCCAGGGCCACGCAGGTGGGGTCGGTCCAGGGCCGCAGGACACCGATGTCGGGGAGCATGCTGCGACGGTACCCAGAGCACCACCTCGAGATCGCAGTGGCCCAAGGACACTCGACCATCCGCCAGTCGAGTGGTTGGGTTGTCTCATGGACCCTCGCCCCGACTGGTGGACCTCGGCCGTCGTCTACCAGGTCTACCCCCGCTCCTTCGCTGACAGCGACGGCGACGGGGTCGGCGACATCCCCGGCATCACCGCCCGGCTCGACCACCTCGCGCGGCTGGGGATCGACGTCCTGTGGCTCTCCCCGGTCTACCGCTCGCCGATGGACGACAACGGCTACGACATCAGCGACTACCAGGACATCGACCCGCTCTTCGGCACGCTGGCCGACCTCGACACCCTCATCGCCGGGTGCCACGATCACGGCATAAGGCTCGTGATGGACCTCGTCGTCAACCACACCTCCGACGAGCACCCGTGGTTCGAGGCGTCGCGCAGCAGCGTCGACGACCCGTTGCGCGACTGGTACTGGTGGCGTCCGGCGCGCGCCGGTCACGCGCCCGGCACCCCCGGCGCCGAGCCCACCAACTGGGAGGCGGCCTTCTCCGGGCCGGCCTGGCACTACGACGAGACCACCGGCGAGTACTACCTGCACCTGTTCTCCCGCAAGCAGCCCGACCTCGACTGGGAGAACCCCGCGGTCCGGGAGGCGGTCCACGCGATGATGCGCCGGTGGCTCGACCGCGGCGTCGACGGCTTCCGGATGGATGTCATCAACCTCATCTCCAAGGTGCCCGGGCTGCCCGACGGCATGGTGCACGGCAGGTCCGCGTCCCACACCAGCCCACTCGGCGACGGCAAGCCCTACATCATGAACGGCCCCCGGATCCACGAGTTCCTGCGCGACATGCACGAGGCCGTGTGGGCCGACCGGGTGTCGCCCGTCCTTCCGCTGGTGACCGTCGGGGAGATGCCGGGGTCCACCGTGGAGCAGGCCCGGCTCTATAC
>JALYVC010000311.1 GCA_030853445.1 Actinomycetota bacterium
GGTTGGTGGGGTGGGCGCCGCTGCGGGTGCGCTCGGCGGCCCGCAGCCGCACGGAGGCCGAGCGAGGGTTGGCCGAGACCTCGGCCTCGGTCGCCTCCTCGGCGCCACGGGTGAGCAGACGCAGGTACGGCGCGTGCTCGGGCAACTCGACGGGCAGCCCGGGAGGCGTGCTCGACGTGACGCCCTCGGCGAGCACCTGCTTGGTGACGCGGTCCTCGAGGGAGTGGTAGCTGAGCACCGCGAGACGGCCGCCGACGGCCAGGGCGTCGACGACGGCGGGCAGGGCGCGCTCCCACACGGCGAGCTCGCCGTTGACCTCGATGCGCAGGGCCTGGAAGGTGCGCTTGGCCGGGTGTCCCCCGCTGCGCTGGGAGGCCATCGGGACGGCTCCACGCAGGAGCTCGACGAGCCGGGCGCTGGAGGTGAAGGGCTCGCGCTCGCGCTCGCGCACGACGGCGGACACGATCCGCTTGGCGAAGCGCTCCTCGCCGTAGTCGCGCAGGATGCGCAGGAGATCTCCGGGCCCGTACGTGTTGAGGACCTCGGCAGCGGTGATCCCCTGCTGCTGGTCCATCCGCATGTCGAGCGGGGCGTCGACGCGGTAGGCGAACCCGCGGTCGTCCTCGTCGAGCTGCAGCGAGGAGACGCCGAGATCGAAGAGGCTGGCGTCGACGGCGGTGACGCCGAGCGAGTCGAGCACGTCACCCAGCTCGTCGAACACGGCGTGCACGAGGTCGACCCGGTCGGCGTGGGCGGCGAGCCGCTCCCCCGCCAGCGCGAGCGCCTCCCGGTCGCGGTCGAGCCCGATCACGCGCACCGCGGGGTGGGCCTCGAGCACGGCGAGTGCGTGCCCGCCCATCCCGAGGGTGCCGTCGAGGTAGACGGCACCGGGGCGCTCGAGGGCCGGACCCAGCAGCTCGACGACCCGGTCGCGCAGCACCGGCACGTGCCGGTCGGCGGGGTTGCCTCGGGTGATCATGGGTCCTTCTCGGGTGAGGAGCTGCTGGTGTGCGTGCGCTGGTGGTGCTGGGGAGGTTCCGGCCTCCCGGTCCCCATCCGCTCGGCCCGGCCCGGATCGGGGGAAGTCGTCCCGGGACGGTCTGAGCGGCTGGAGGCCGCGGGGTCGGAAGGAGTGGGGCGTGCGGGGGAGGGGGGTGGGGGGAGTCAGAAGAGTCCGGGGATGACCTCCTCGGACTGCTCGGCGAACGCCGCCTCGGTGCGACCGAGGTAGGTCTCCCACGCCGTCGTGTCCCAGACCTCGACCCGGCTGCCGGCCCCGATGACCGTGCACTCGCGGGACAGGCCTGCGTAGGCCCGCAGCGTGGGCGGGATGGTGACCCGACCCTGCTTGTCGGGCAGCTCGTCGGACGCCCCGGAGAGGAACACGCGCACGTAGTCACGCACGGCCTTGGAGGACGTCGGCCCCTGCTGCATCGCCGTCGCCACCCGCTCGAACTCGGCGAGGTCGTAGACGTAGAGACAGCGCTCCTGACCCTTGGTGACGACCAGGCCCTCGGCGAGTCGGTCACGGAACTTCGCCGGGAGGAACAGGCGTCCCTTGTCGTCGAGACGGGGCGTGTGGGTCCCGAGAAACACCTGCCACCTCCCCTCGCCTCGACCCGAGTGGCTCCGCACCACGTGACGCCCACGCGACCCGGCTGCTGCTGCCTGACGAAGGTGGTCCACCTTCCTCCGTCTGGCTCCACGCTACTCCACTTTGCTCCACATTCCACGACCGACAGGCAAAATGTCCACTTGTCTTTCGGGTGGACGCTTCATCCCCGCAGGTCAGAAGCAGTGGGGTGAAGTGGGGGCCATACCGTCCACCTCGCCCACACCGCGCGGAGGCCGTCACGGGGCTCCGGACGACGCCTGCCCGGGCCCGAGAGGGGCGGCGGTGGTGCCCCGTCGCTGCTGGATGCCCCCAACACCCGGGCGCCGCAGGTTCGAGGGGGGCAAGATAGGGGAACCGATCGCGCCTGAGGCTGGTTGGGTGGGGGGAAGTGGGGGAAGATCTCCGCAGGCCGTGTCGACGGGCGAGTCCTGCGGTGGCCCGGACAAAGACGGCGCCGCCAGCCACATCCAGCAGCCAGCACCGGCCACAAGGGGACCAGCGTGACGAACGTGACTGACCAGACCGCGACGCAGACGTCCGGGAGCGCCCAGCTGAGCACCCCCGAGGCGCTGGCCGAGGTGCAGCGCGTGGCCCGGCTGATCACGGACTCGATCACCCACGTCATCGAGGGCAAGGAGTCGGTCGTGCGCATGGCGGTGACGGTCCTGCTGGCCGAAGGGCACCTGCTGCTCGAGGACGTGCCGGGTGTCGGCAAGACGATGCTGGCCAAGTCGCTCGCGCGCTCGATCGACTGCTCGGTCCGCCGCATCCAGTTCACCCCCGACCTGCTGCCCAGCGACATCACCGGGGTGAGCATCTTCAACCAGGACGTGAGGGACTTCGAGTTCCGTCCCGGGGCGATCTTTGCCAACGTCGTCGTGGGGGACGAGATCAACCGTGCCTCGCCCAAGACCCAGTCGGCCCTGCTGGAGTCGATGGAGGAAGGTCAGGTCACGGTCGACGGCCACACCTACGAGCTCTCGGCACCCTTCATGGTGATGGCGACCCAGAACCCCATCGAGATGGAGGGGACCTACCCCCTGCCCGAGGCGCAGCGCGACCGCTTCATGGCTCGCATCTCGATGGGCTACCCCTCACCGGCCTCGGAGGTCGCCATGCTCGACAGCCACTCGGGCACGTCCCCGCTGCTCGACCTCGCCCCCTGCACCGACGCCGCGACGGTCGCCCGGCTGATCACCGTCGTGCGCGACGTGTGGGCGAGCGCCGCCATCCGCCAGTACGTCGTCGACATCAGCGCCGCGACGCGCTCGAGCAGCGCCCTGCGGCTGGGGGCGTCGCCGCGCGCCTCACTGCACGTGCTGCGCGCTGCTCGAGCCGTCGCCGCCCTCGAGGGGCGCGACCACGTGCTGCCCGACGACGTGCAGGAAGTCATCCTGCCGGTGCTCTCGCACCGCCTCCTGCTCTCCGGCGAGGCGCAGCTGGCGCGTCGTAGCACCGACGACGTCCTGCACGAGATCCTGCGGCGCGTGCCGGTCTCGGCGCGCTGAGCCAGGAGAGATGACCCGGATGCGTGACGTCCTCACCACTCGCGGGCAGGCCTTCGCGGCAGCGGGAGTGACCCTGCTGCTGTGCGGGTGGGGCCTCGGCTTCCCGGACATCACGCGGGTCGGTGTGCTGCTCGCGGTGATGCCGGCGCTGGCCGCCTTCGTCGCCCGGCGCCAGCAGGCGTCGGTGCGCGTCGAGCGTCACCTGCTCCCGTCCAGGGTCGCGGTCGACGAGGCCGCGACGGTCACCGTCGTCGTCGAGAACACCTCGTCCCACCGCTCCCCGCTGATGCTCGTCGAGGAGCGTCTCGACTACGTGCTCGGTGACCGACCCCGTTTCCTGCTCGGGCGGATGGCCGAAGGTGAGCGGCGCCAGATCGAGTACTCCATCCGCTCCCACCTGAGGGGCCGCCACACGCTCGGACCGCTTGCCGTGCAGATGCGCGACGCCTTCGGCCTCACGAACCGCTTCGCGGAGGTCGGGGCGCACGACGAGGTCGTCGTCCTGCCGCGCATCGACTCGCTGGCCGGCGGCACGCCGCAGGGCAGCGGGCTGGGCACCGAGGGCGAGACGCCGCACATGGTCGCCCTCCACGGCGAGGACGACCAGTCGATCCGGGAGTACCGCGAGGGCGACGACCTGCGGCGCATCCACTGGCCCGCGACGGCCCGCACCGGTGACCTCATGGTGCGGCAGGAGGACCGGCCGGCCCGGCGGCGGGCGGTCATCCTGCTCGACCCGCGCCGTTCCGGCCACCAGGGCACCGGAGCCGGCTCGTCCTTCGAGTGGGCGGTCAGCGCCGTCGCCTCCCTCGTCACCCACCTCGCCTCCGGTGGGTATGCCGTGCACCTCGTCAGTGCCGAGAGCGTCCGAGGAGGAGGCGTGGAGTCGGTGGCCGACATCGACGTCGCCCTCGAGCTGCTGGCCGAGGCGGCCACGGCCGACGACCACACCCTCGACGAGCTCGTGCGGGCCGGTAGCGCTGTCGCGGCTGCGGGCGGGCTGGTCGTCGCGGTGGTCGCCGACCACGACGAAGAGGCCCTGCGACGGGTCGCGTCCCTGCGCCAGTCGGGGGGCACCGGCCTGGCTGTCGTCCTCGACACCGCGAGCTTCGGCGACGGGCACGCCCCCGGGGCGGCACCCGCCCTGGCCGAGCTGCTGCACCTGAGCGGGTGGTCAGCGGTGACCGTACGAGCCGGCGGCACGACCGCCCAGGCCTGGGCCGCCCTCACCACCCGCGGGCTGGTGCACCGATGAGGACCCGCGGCGTCGA
>JALYVC010000333.1 GCA_030853445.1 Actinomycetota bacterium
CTCCACGGGTGGGGTCGCTCCCTGCCGGTCACCCTGGCCGTCTCCGGCGCCCACCAGGTCGGCAACGCGCTCGCGGTCGTCGCCGTCGCCGTCGAGTGCGGCCTCACCCCCGAGCAGGCGGTGACCGCCCTCGCCCACGCCACGGCCAGCAGCCGGTGGCGGATGGAGGTGCACGAACGACCCGACGGTGTCACCGTCGTCAACGACGCCTACAACGCGAACCCCGACTCCGTTGCGGCCGCCCTCAGGGCCCTGCGGGCCATCGCCGACACGGCCTCGCCCCCTCGGCGCACGGTCGCGGTGCTGGGCGCGATGCTCGAGCTGGGGGAGGAGTCGCACGACGCGCACGCCGAGGTGGGCCGCCTCAGTGCCGAGCTGGGCCTCGACCGGGTCGTCGTCGTCGGCGAGGGCGCTCGCGCGATCGCCGACGCGAGCGACCCGCAGGCGACCGAGCTCGTCGTCGACGCCGACGCGGCCTATGAGGTGCTCCAGACGCTGTGCCCGGGTGACGTGGTGCTCCTGAAGTCGAGCCGGGACGCCGGACTGCGCTGGCTCGGCGACCGGCTCGTCGGGCTGGAGGTGCCGGTATGAAGGCCGTCCTCATCGCGGGCTCGCTCTCGCTCGTCCTCGCCCTGCTCGGCACCCCCCTGTTCATCCGCTTCCTCGTCCGGCGTTCCTACGGCCAGTTCATCCGCGACGACGGCCCCACCTCGCACCACACCAAGCGCGGCACGCCGACGATGGGTGGAGCCGTCATCCTCGGCGCGATGCTGCTCGCCTACGCGTGCTCGCACCTGTTCACCCTCACTCCGCCGAGTGCCAGCGGGCTGCTCGTGCTGTTCCTCACGGCGGGTCTGGGGTTCATCGGCTTCCTCGACGACTTCATCAAGATCAGCCGCCAGCGCAGCCTCGGGCTGCGCTCGAAGCAGAAGCTGCTCGGGCAGGGGCTGGTGGGGGTGGTGTTCGCGTTCCTGGCCCTGCAGTTCCCCAACGCGCAGGGCCGCACGCCGGCGGCGCCGTTCATCTCGACCGTGCGCGACACCCATCTCAACCTCGCCTTCGCCGGCACGGTGGGCGGGGTCGTCCTCTTCGTGATCTGGGCCAACATCATGATCTCGGCAACGTCGAACGGCGTGAACCTCACCGACGGTCTCGACGGCCTCGCGACCGGGGCGTCGACGATGGTCTTCGGCGCCTACGTGCTCATCAGCATCTGGACCTACAACCAGAACTGCCAGTCCAACCCGGGCATCAAGTGCTACGAGGTGCGCGACAGCCAGGACCTCGCGGTGGTGGCGGCGGCGGGTATGGGCGCCTGCTTCGGCTTCCTGTGGTGGAACGCCTCGCCGGCCAAGATCTTCATGGGCGACACCGGGTCGCTCGCCCTCGGGGGCGCGATCGCCGGGCTGGCCATCTGCACCCGCACCGAGCTGCTCGTCATCGTGCTGGCCGGGCTCTTCGTGCTCGAGGCCCTCTCGGTCATCGCCCAGGTCACCTCGTTCAAGCTCACCCGAAAACGGGTGCTGCGCATGGCCCCGCTCCATCACCACTTCGAGCTGCTCGGGTGGAACGAGATCACCGTCGTCATCAGGTTCTGGATCATCGCCGGGCTGTGCGCCGCTGGCGGCCTCGGCATCTTCTACGCAGAGTGGGTGGTGGGCAGCTGATGAGCGACGACCCGTACGGAGAGCTCGTCGGCGACCGGTCCTACGAGCCGCGACCCGGCCTGACCCACCGCGACG
The DNA here is from genome assembly GCA_030853445.1 of Actinomycetota bacterium. Taxonomy (GTDB): domain Bacteria; phylum Actinomycetota; class Actinomycetes; order Actinomycetales; family Dermatophilaceae; genus Lapillicoccus. The sequence continues at coordinate 1,743 of JALYVC010000333.1, forward strand.
CCGACTGGGCAGGACTGCGCGTGCTCGTCACCGGCCTCGGGCTGAGCGGCTTCGCCGCGGCCGACGCCCTGGCCGAGCGCGGGGCGCAGGTGACCCTGGTCGACGCCCTGCCCGCCGGAGCGCGGCAGGCCAACGACGAGCGGGCCCACATCCTCGACATCCTCGACGTGACCGTGCGCCAGGGCGAGGAGCACACGACCGGGCTGCCGGCGCAGGACGTCGACCTCGTGGTCACCTCGCCCGGGTGGCGACCGGACCAGCCGCTGCTGCTCGAGGCGGCCGCCCGCGGCATCCCCGTGTGGGGCGAGGTCGAGCTCGCCTGGCGGATGCGCGCCAAGGAGGGCGCGGCGCCCTGGCTCACCGTCACCGGCACCAACGGCAAGACGACGACGGTCAACATGCTCGCGACCATCCTGCGCGCGGCCGGCCTGCGCGCTGCGAGCGCCGGCAACGTGGGCACGCCGATCCTCGAGGCCGTCCTCCACCCCGAGCCGTACGACGTGCTCGCCGTCGAGCTCAGCAGCTTCCAGCTGCACTGGCAGCGTTCGGTGTCGGCGGTCGCGTCGGCCTGCCTCAACGTCGCTCCCGACCACCTCGACTGGCACGGCTCCTTCGAGGAGTACCTCCGGGCCAAGGGCAAGATCTACGACCACACGCACCTGGCCTGCATCTACAACGTCGCGGACCCGCTCACCGAGCAGCTGGTGATGGAGGCCGAGGTCGTGCAGGGGTGCCGTGCGGTCGGCTTCACCCTGGGGGTGCCCGCGCCCTCGATGCTCGGCATGGTCGAGGAGGTGCTCGCCGACCGCGCGTTCGTCGAGCAGCGCCACAACTCCGCCGCCGAGCTGGCCACGCTGGCCGACCTGCAGGGCGAGGCCCCGAGCGTGGCCCCCCACTACGTCGCCAACGCCCTCGCCGCCGCCGCGCTGGCGCGTGCCTACGGCGTCGGGCCGCTCTCCGTGCGCGACGGCCTGCGGGCCTTCCGACCCGACCCGCACCGCATCGCCGAGCTGGGCAGCATCGCCGGCGTGCGCTACGTCGACGACTCTAAGGCGACGAACCCGCACGCGGCCGGTGCCTCGCTGACCGCGTTCGAGTCGGTGGTCTGGGTAGCCGGCGGGCTGCTCAAGGGGGCCGACGTCGACGACCTCGTCGACCGGGTGGCCGGTCGGCTGGTGGGCGTCGTGCTCATCGGGGCCGACCGCGCCCGGATCGCCGAGGCGCTGTCTCGACACGCACCGAATGTCCCCGTCGTCGACCTTGATCCGTCGGACACTGGAGGCATGCCGGGTGTCGACGTGATGGACCTCGTCGTCCAGAGTGCTGCCCGACTGGCGAGCCCCGGCGACGTGGTGCTGCTGGCTCCCGCCGCTGCGTCGATGGACATGTTCAGCGACTACGGCGCCCGCGGTGACGCCTTCGCGGCCGCCGTCGAACGCCACCGGCTGCGCAGCGCGGGCGAGGCCGGTGGGCCCGGTGGGTCCGGACCGGAGGGTGGGCCGTGACCGCGACCACCCGCCGGACGCCCTCGCCCCCGAAGGCGCCCGCCAGGCCCAAGGCCGCCACCCCGCCGCGCGGGAACCACCCGCTGCGCCAACGCGTGGAGTCTCCCGTGACGACCTACTACGTCCTGCTCGGCACCACGGCCCTGCTCGTGGTCTTCGGCCTGGTCATGGTGCTGTCGGCCTCCACCGTCACGTCGATGGAGGCCGGCGCCTCCGCCTACGCCGCCTTCCGCACCCAGCTCGGCTACGCCGTCGCCGGTCTCGCGATCGCGGCCGTGGCGTCCCGGGTGCCGGTGGTCTGGTACCGCCGGCTCGCCGTGCCGACCTTCGCCTTCGCCCTCCTGCTGCAGCTGATGGTCTTCAGCCCTCTCGGGGTCTCGGTCAACGGCAACCGCAACTGGATCCGGTTGGGACCGGTGCAGATCCAACCCTCCGAGGTGCTCAAGATCGCCCTCGTGCTCGTGGGAGCGCTCGTGCTCAGCCGCAAGCGCAAGATGCTCTCGGACGTGCGCCACGTCGTCGTACCGTTCCTCTTTCCCGGCGTCGCTCTCGCGCTCGGCCTCGTGCTCAAAGGGGGTGACCTCGGCACCACGCTCGTGCTCGTCGCCGTCGTGGCCGCCCTGCTCTACGCTGCGGGCGTCCCGGGTCGCTTCTTCCTCGGGGCCGCCGCGGTGGCCGCTCTCAGCGTGCTCGCCCTCATCACCTCCAGCGGCAACCGCATGGGTCGGGTCCGGGCCTTCCTGGGGGGCGGCTGCACCTCCGACGCCGCCGACTCCTGCTACCAGTCGGTGCACGGCCTCTACGCCCTCGCCGACGGCGGGTGGTGGGGGGTCGGGCTCGGCGCCAGCAAGGAGAAGTGGAGCTGGCTGCCGGAGGCCCACAACGACTACATCTTCGCCATCATCGGCGAGGAGCTGGGGCTGCCGGGGACCCTCGTCGTGCTCGGCCTCTTCGGTCTGCTCGCCTGGGCCTGCTACCGGCTCGTCGCGAGGTCCAGCGACCACTTCGTGCGGCTCGCCAGCGCGGGCGTCATGGCCTGGCTGCTGGTGCAGGCCATGATCAACATCGGTGTCGTGATCGGGCTGCTCCCGGTGATCGGTCTGCCGCTGCCGCTGGTGTCGTCGGGTGGGTCAGCCCTGATCATGACCCTGGCCGCGCTCGGCATGCTGCTGTCCTTCGCCCGGGCCGAGCCGGGCGCCAGCGAGATGCTCGCCGCCCGGCCGAGCCTCGTGCGGGCCGGACTCGCCGTCCTGCCCAGCCGCAGGCACCGTTGATGTCGACCTCACGACCCTCCTCGGTGCTCCTGGCCGGAGGAGGGAGCGCCGGGCACGTCTCGCCCCTGCTCGCCCTCGCCGACGCACTGCGGCGTCGGGACGAGGGCCTGCGGGTGACGGCCCTCGGGACGGCGGCGGGTCTCGAGGCCCGGCTGGTGCCCGAGCGGGGCTATCC
>JALYVC010000341.1 GCA_030853445.1 Actinomycetota bacterium
CCGTTCGACCACCGGGCTCGGCCCCGAAGTCGCCGCTGGCGGTGGGTACCGGAGGCGCAGTGGCCAGCGTCGACGCCGATGCCACCGCGATCGGCCTCGAGGTGCTCCGGGCCGGCGGCAACGCGGCCGACGCCGCAGTCGCCACCGCGGCTGCCCTGGGGGTCACGGAACCGTTCTCGTCGGGTATCGGCGGCGGTGGCTTCCTCGTCTACTACGACGCCGGGACCAAGAAGGTTAGCACGATCGACGGGCGGGAGGCGGCCCCGGCCAGCTTCACGTCCTCGACCTTCACCAAGGCCGACGGCACCCCGCTCGACTTCTACACGACCGTCTCCTCCGGGCTGTCCGTCGGCGTGCCCGGCACCCCCGCCCTGTGGGACACCGCGGCGAAGCAGCTGGGCACGCGACCCCTCGCCGACCTGCTGCGCCCCGCTGAGCAGCTGGCCCGCAACGGGTTCGTCGTCGACGACACCTACCGCCAGCAGACGCTCGACAACGCCGCCCGGTTCGCCGGCTTCCCCGCCACGGCGAAGGTCTTCCTCCCCGGGGGCACGGCGCCCGCGGTCGGGTCGGTCTTCCGCAACCCGCAGATGGCCAAGGCCTACCAGGAGCTGCGCACGCAGGGAGTGCGCAGCCTGTACGGCGGAGCGCTCGGCGCGGCGATCGTGCAGGCCGCCCGCCGGCCGAGCACCACCGACGGCCGCACGGTCTACCCCGGCCAGATCACCATGGGTGACCTGCGGGCCTACGACGCGCGCGTGCTCGCGCCGACCCGCTCGACCTACCGGCAGATGGACGTGTACGGCATGCCCGTGCCGTCGTCGGGCGGGATCACCGTCGGCGAGACCCTCAACCTGCTCCAGTCCTACGACAAGCAGAGCAGCGACCGGCTGACCGCGGTCGACCAGGTGCAGTACCTCCACCGCTTCAGCGAGGCCAGTGCCACCGCCTTCGCCGACCGCAACCGCTACATCGGGTCGGTGTCGAACGTGCCCGTCGGGCGCCTGCTGTCGCAGTCCTTCGCCGACGAGCGGGCGTGCACCCTCTTCGACCCGACGAAGGCCCAGCCCCGGCCCCTCCCGTTCGGTCAGCCCGACGGCTCCTACTCGTGCAACGGCGCGGCAGGGGTGCAGGACGTGCCGCGTGACGACCACGGCACCTCGCACCTGACGGTGGCCGACCGCTGGGGCAACGTCGCGTCGTACACCTTGACCATCGAGCAGACCGGAGGCTCGGGCATCACCGTCCCGGGATATGGCTTCCTGCTCAACAACGAGCTCACCGACTTCAACTTCGTGCCCGTGACTGCCGGGGTGCCCGACCCCAACCTGCCCGGGCCGGGCAAGCGCCCCCGCTCGTCGATGAGCCCGACCATCGTCACGAAGGCCGGTGTGCCGGTGCTCGCCCTCGGCTCGCCCGGTGGCGCCACGATCATCACCACCGTGGGCCAGGTCCTCACCGGCTACGTCGACCGGGGGCTCTCCCTGACCGACGCCATCGCCGCTCCCCGCCTGTCGTCACGCAACGGCACCGAGCAGGCCGAGCCGGCTCTGCTCAACAGCCCGACGGGTGCGGGGCTGCAGGCCCTCGGGCACCAGCTCGTCGCGGTGCCCGAGATCGGGGCTGCGACCGCCATCGCGCTGGGGCCCGACGGCACCTTCACCGCCGCTGCGGAACCGGTGCGCCGGGGCGGGGGCGCGGCAGCGGTGGTGCACCCGAACCCCTGACCCTCGCTCGATCCTCGTGCGCCCACCTGGAGCGGACCCCGGACCGGGACCGAGCCGGGCGCGCACCATCGGGCACCTGATCCCGAACGCCGGCCAGCCGAACGACAGGCTCCGCGCCTCCCGACCGCGACGCTCCTCATTGGCGCGTGGCGTGCGCGATCGCGGTGTGGTGGCGGATGACCTCCTCCACGACGAAGGCAAGGAACTTCTCGGCGAAGACGGGGTCGAGGCCGGAGTCCTCGGCCAGGAGCCGGAGCCGCTGGATCTGCTCCTCCTCCCGGCCGGGGTCCGCGGGTGGCAGGTGCTCCTGCGCCTTGAGGATGCCGACCTTCTGGGTGGCCTTGAAGCGCTCAGCAAGCAGGTGGATCAGGGCCGCGTCGATGTTGTCGATGCTGCGGCGCAGGGCCGAGAGCTCGGGCGGGACGTCGGTCAGGTCGGAGTGCGGGGACGACACGCACCCAGACTAGGTGGCTTCGCGCCCGAGGCCGAGGCCGTCTCGCGGCGTCTCAGCCCTCGGCGCCGGCGCCCCACCCGTGCGCCGAGCCCACGGACCGCGACAGCGACAGGGCGAAGTCGCCGGCCGGGTCGGTCCACCAGCGGGTCAGCTCGAGGCCGGCGGCGGCCAGCTCGGCCTGCACCCCCTCGCGGCGGAACTTCGTGGAGATCTCGGTGCGCATCTGCTCCCCCTGCGCGAAGGACACCTGCAGGTCGAGGTCGCGCACCCGCACCCACTGGTCACGCATCGACACCAGCCGCATCTCGATCCACTCGTGTGCTGCGTCCCAGACCGCCCGGTGGGTGAACGCCTGGCCGCGCAGCAGGAAGCCGTCGTCACCGAGCAGCTCGCGCCCGTCGGCGAGGAAGGAGGCCCTCGCTCCGGGGTCGAGGTTGCCGATCGTCGAGCCGAGGAAGGCCACGAGCGGCCGCGGCCGCCGGGGCACGTCACCCAGGTGCCGCTTGAAGTCACCGACCTCGGGCGCGACCTCGAGCCCGGGGAACTGGGACACCACCACCGGCACGGCCTCGCGCAGCACGACCGGGTCGACGTCGAAGGGCACGAAACGGGTCAGGGTTCCTTCGTCGCGCAGCGCCTGCAGGAGCAGGCGCGTCTTCTCCGAGGTGCCGCTGCCGAGCTCGACCAGGGTGCGCGCACCGGTCACGGCCGCGATCTCGGCGGCCCGCGCCACCAGGATGGCCCGCTCCGCGCGCGTCGGGTAGTACTCCTCCAGCCGGGTGATCTCGTCGAAGCTCTCGCTGCCGCGGCCGTCGTAGAAGTACGTCGGTGGCAACACCTTCGGCGTGCTCTGCAGCCCGGCGCGCACGGTTACGGCCATCTGCTTCGCGAGCTCGTCGCGGTCGAGGCACACCCCGATCTTGAGGACGCGGCCGTCGACGAGGGGAAAGAAGTCGGTGGTGGGCACGGGTCAGGCCTACAGGGCGCTCACGGCGACGCCGGACGGGGTCACCTCGACGAGGTGGTGGTCGGGCACGTCGACCCAGCGCGGGTCGTCGTCCCAGGGCTCGCTCGCGACGGCCACGCCGTCGTCGAGCTCGAGATAGCTGAGGGCGTCGCCCCAGGTGACGCCGAGCACCTGCTCACCGTCGGTGAGCAGCAGCGACAGGTATGCCGCGGGGTCGAGCCGTGCGACCTCGCGCACCGTCTGCGCCAGCCGGTCGGGTCCCAGCGCCAGCACGTGGGCGGCGAGCAGGGCGGAGTCGACCGCCGACTCGACGTCGTGCCGCGGCGCCATCACCGCACGGTCGACCCGGCCGTTGTGCGAGACCAGCCAGCGCCCGTCGGTGAAGGGGGCCGCGGCGCTCTCGTCGAGCGGCATCCCGACGGTGGCCGACCGCACGGCGGCCAGCACGCCGCCCGAGCGCAGCACCGGCGCGACCGACGCGAACGACGGGTCCCCCCACATCGGCTTCGCCGACCGCCAGCGCACCGGACGCGCCGGGTCGGGTGCGTCCGGCGAGTAGAAGCCCACGCCCCATCCGTCGGCATTGACCAGGCCGCGGCTCTGGCGGCGCGGTTGGTAGGACTGGCGCAGCAGCCCGTGCTCCGGTTCGATCACGAGCTGCGCCAGCGACCGGGGTTCACCCAGCCAGGCGAGGTGACGGCACACGGGTCAGTCCTCTTCCCGTGTCGACGCTGCGTCGAGTGCGTCCCACGCCAGCCGCAGCCCCGTGAAGATCTGTCGTCGGATGGGCAGGTCCCAGTTGCGGAACGAGGGGCGGATGCTCGCTCCCCCGACGGCCCACGACCCGCCGCGCAGCACGCGGAAGTCGCCGCCGAAGAAGGGGGCGGAGTAGGCGGCATACAGCATGGGGGTGAAGCCGGGCCAGGGCTCGAAGCCCGATGAGGTCCACTCCCAGACGTCGCCGACCATCTGCTCGACGCCGTAGGCCGAGGCCCCCGCGGGGTAGGCGCCGACCGGCGCCGGGCGCAGTGCCTCGCCGCCGAGGTTGGCCAGGGCGGGCGTCCACTCGCTCTCACCCCAGGGCCAGCGGCGACGGCGCCCGAGCTGCGGGTCCCAGACGCAGGCCTTCTCCCACTCCTGCTCGGTGGGCAGGCGACCGCCCGCCCAGGCGGCGAACGCCTCGGCCTCGAAGAAGGTGACGTGCTGGACCGGCTCGTCGGGCGGCAGGTCCTCGACCTCGCCGAAGCGGCGCCGCGAGCCGTCACCGAGCCAGAACTGCGGGCCGGTGAGCCCGGCCCCGACCCGGTGGGCCCAGCCCCGATCCGACCACCACCGCCGCTGCTCGTACCCACCCGCGTCGACGAAGCGACTCCAGTCGGCGTTGGTGACGGGCACCCGCCCGATGCGGAAAGCCGGCACGTCGACCGTGTGCGCGGGCCGCTCGTTGTCGAGCGACCACGGCTCGTCAGCCGCGTCGACCCCGAGGATGAAAGGACCACCGGGCACGAGCACCGAGCCCTCGCGGGTGGCCCCAGACGTCATCGGCCGACCCGCCGGCACCCCGGCTCCCGCACCGAGCAGCGGCACCCCGTCGCGCAGCTGGTGGGTGGCCAGCATCGTCTCGACGTGCTGATGCTCGTGCTGCGCGACCATGACGTGAGGGAAGAGGTCGTCGTCCTCGTCGGCGGCCGCCAGGGCGTCGAGCACCCGCGAGCGCACGTCGCCGAGGTAGGCGCGGGACTCCTGCGCGGTGAGCAGCGGCAGCGTGACCCTGATCGCCCGAGGCTGCTCGAAGGCGTCGTAGAGCCGCTCCACGTCGGCGGCGAGCAGGCCCTGGGCCTCAGCGTCACCACCGCGCAGCAGCCAGAGGTCCTCCTGCTGGCCGATGTGCGCGAGGTCCCAGACCAGCGGGCTCATCAGCGGGCTGTGCTGGGCCGTGAGCTCCCGCTCCTCGACATCGGTCAGCCACGCCGTACGGCGCCGCGCGGCCTCGAGACCCGCGGCGACCACCGCCGCGTCGGCGCGGGTGGGGACGGTGCGACCCGGACGTGGGTCGAGCGTGGTCATCGGTGGTCGCCCATCGGGTCGGGATGGGCGTCCCGGTCGGGCCGGGCGTGCTCCAGCAGGACGGCGAGCGGCCCTGACCGCTCGATCTGCCCGCGCAGCTCGCTGCTCGGGGTGCGGCCCGACGAGACCAGCTCGGCGAGGTCGCCGAC
>JALYVC010000364.1 GCA_030853445.1 Actinomycetota bacterium
TTACGGCTGTCATAGCGAGGGGGAAACGCCCGGTCCCATTCCGAACCCGGAAGCTAAGCCCTTCAGCGCCGATGGTACTGCACTGGTGACGGTGTGGGAGAGTAGGACGCAGCCGGACAACCATTGATGAAAGCGCCCCGCTTGGACCTCAGGTCTGAGCGGGGCGCTTTCGCGTTCCCTGTTCGAGGGGTAGGGGAGCGGTCAGGTGCGCATCGCGATGAGCACCACGTCGATCGCGACCCGTCCGCCGTCGAGTGGGCGATCCACCTGACCGCACTCGATGATCTCGATGTCGTCGGACTGGTGCAGGCCGATCACGGCCGCCCGCAGCTCGGCCTCGTTCGTGAGCATGGCCGCATCCTGTGGACCCCCGACCCCGCGGGTCAGGTTGTCGCGGTCGTGGGCCCACGAGCAGGAGGCGGCCACCGGGGGCGAGAGAGAGCAGGCCGCTGCTTACCGCAGCGGTGGTGTCGTCGACGGGCAGCCGGAGGTAGGCCATGACGACGAGTTCGACGGGCGGGTGCGCGCGCCACGTCGTCGCGTCGGCCTCGGTGAACGTGAGCTCGAGTCCGAGCGCGGTCGCCTGCGACTGCCCCGCCGCCAGACCTGAGGGTGAGAAGTCGACCGCCTCCGCGACCCATCCGCGTGAGGCGAGCCAGAGGGCGTTGCGGCACTCACCGGCGCCGAGGTCGGCAGCCCGACCGGGGGTCAGGTTAGCGGCCTGGGCCTCCACCCAGGCGTTCGGCCGGCTGACCACAGGGGGGAGGCGTCGGCGAAGGCCGCGGCATACCGGCGCTCCCAGAATCCACGGCTCTCGCGCGTGCGTTCGTTCATGTCAGGGTTGCTCACTGGTGCTCCTTCAGGTGGTGGACGATCGCTCGCCCGTTCTCGGCAAAGGACTGGTTGTCATGCTGCTCACTCATTGGCAGGGCTCGAGCAGGCAGACAGGTTGACCCCGACGACGCCCTCGAGAGCGAGCATGCCGTCTGCCAGCTCGTGCGCTGCGATGGCCCCTCCCCTGGTGAGGGAGCCGAGCCCCGACCGGGCGGCTGTGAGGGACGAGGACGGCGTGGGGGCAAGGGCGGGCCCGGGGCGGTGAGTCGGCCCGCCTAGGGTGTCTTGCGTCGTCCAGTCGCCCGGAGCGGGTAGACTTGTCTCACGACGTTGGTTTGGGCAGTAATGTCACCGCCAGCCCTGCCGTCGTCGCACGTCCCGCCACCTCGGGCTGAGCATCGTCGCCCGACGTGCTCCCCCGGTGCCGGAGTACACGCCCGGACAACAGCACCGACAGCACCGACTGCGTTGGTTTGATGGGCGTGACCCACACCCCGCGGGTGGGCGGCACGGTCGCCGCGGGGCCACATCGTGCGGACTCGCAGGTCCGCCCCGGGGCCGGGGGTCCCGGCACACCAGGAGGAACATGCCGACCACCGACCGTCGTCGAGCCCAGAGCGGTCGCGCCCAGAGCGGCGGCGCCCAGAGCGGCTCCCCCGGGAGCAAGGGCGTCGACCCGTCTCCGATCATCCCCATCCTGGCGCGACGCGTGCGCGAGGTGGAGTCGAAGGCCGGCGGTGGCAAGGTCGGTCCGACCAACCGTACGAAGTTCCAGGTCATCGCCCTGCTCGTGCGCGAGCAGCGGGCCTGGATCCGCGCCAACAGCGAGCTGACCACCGCGGTGCGCGCGGAGCTGCTCAAGCGCCTCGAGGGGGTCGCGACCATCCTCGCCCGCACGGCGGCCCGCGATACCTCCCTGATCGCCATGCTCGACGAGAAGGCCACCCCCGGCCCGGCGGCGCTGCGGATGCGTCGCGACTGGCTGCTGGAGTCCGGTGCCGAGCTCGCCCCCGAGGAGCTGGTCATCGAGACCCCCACGGTGCGCAGGGCGCCCTCGGTCTCGGCCGAGCTCGCGGCCAAGCAGGTCGTGCCGGCCTCGGTGCCCGCTCGCACGATGGCCAACCCCTTCCTCGCTCCCGACCTCGAGCGGCGCAGCATCGACGCCGAGCCCTCGGGGGTGCTGACGGGGTGGAACCTCATGGATCCGCTCTACCGGGCCTTCGAGGAGGGTGCCGGAGGGGTGGCGGCCTCCATGGAGCTGCCTGCGGTGCCGGAGTTCGACCGTTTCTCGCCCCCCGGCCTGCACCTCATGCGCCACCAGGCCCAGCTGCTGGAGAAGGTGCGCCAGGGACACCGCAGCTTCCTGCTGGCCGACGAGCCGGGTCTCGGCAAGACCGCCCAGGCGCTCATCGCGGCCTCCGTGGCGAACGCCTACCCGATGCTGTGCGTCGTGCCCAACGTGGTCAAGATCAACTGGGCCCGCGAGGTGCAGCGGTGGACCCCGCAGCGCCGGGCCACCCTCATCCACGGTGACGGATCGAGTGTCGACGCCTTCGCCGACGTCTTCATCATCAACTACGCCGTGCTCGACCGGCACCTCTCGTGGCTCGGTTCGATGGGCTTCCGGGGCATGGTCGTCGACGAGGCGCACTTCATAAAGAACCTGGGCTCCCAGCGCTCGCAGCACGTGCTCAACCTCTCCGAGCGGATCAGGGACCTCGCGCCGGGCGGGGACCCGCTGCTCATGGCCCTCACCGGCACCCCGCTCATCAACGACGTGGAGGACTTCCACGCCATCTGGCGGTTCCTCGGCTGGGTCAACGACAAGAAGCCGACCGCCGAGCTCATCCACAAGCTCGAGGACATCGGCCGCACCCCCGCGGAGCGAGGGTTCTACCCCGAGGCCCGCAAGGCCGTCATCTCCATGGGGATCGTGCGACGCAAGAAGGTCGACGTCGCGACCGACCTGCCCGACAAGCGGGTCGTCGACCTGCCCGTCGAGCTCGACGGCGAGGTCGGGCGCTCCATCCGGGCTGCGGAGCGTGACCTGACCAAGCGCCTCGTGACGCAGTACCGACGGATGGTCGAGGCGACACAGGGTGACATCTACGGTCCGCCGGACGACGACCTCATGCGCCGTGTCGCCCTCGGCGAGCTCGAGTCGGCGAGCCCGGGGGAGCGCGGCGAGAACGTCTTCTCGATGGTGCGTCGCATCGGGCAGGGCAAGGCGACGCTGGCGGCCGACTACGCGGCCCAGCTGGCCCGCTCGGTCGGCAAGGTCGTCTTCTTCGCCAAGCACATCGACGTCATGGACAAGGCGGAGGAGATGCTGCGTGACAACGGCGTCAGGACCGTGTCGATCCGCGGCGACCAGTCGCCGGGGCAGCGTCAGCTGGCCATCGACGCCTTCCAGAAGGACCCCGATGTCTCGGTCATCGTCTGCTCGCTGACCGCGGCCGGCGTCGGCGTCAACCTGCACGCGGCCTCCAACGTCGTGCTCGCCGAGCTGTCATGGACAGCGGCCGAGCAGCAGCAGGCCATCGACCGCGTACACCGCATCGGGCAGGACGAGCCGGTCACCGCGTGGCGGATCCTCGCCGCGGGCACCATCGACTCGCGGATCGCCGAGCTCATCGACGCCAAGCAGGGACTCGCGGCCCGGGCCCTCGACGGGCACGACGTCGAGGTCGGATCGCGCGACTCGGTGCAGCTCGACGCGCTGGTGCACCTGCTGCGGCAGGGACTCGAGTCCGAGCAGCGACGGTGACGCAGCCCGCGGCCCAGCCGAGTGCCACGGGATCGCCGCAGCCTCGGCTGGGTGCCTTCTGCTTCGCCGGCAGCGCAGTCGTCGCGCAGGACCTGCTCGAGGCCGGTCTCGACTGGGTCTGCCTCGACGCCCAGCACGGACGCTGGGACGACGTCTCGGTGCTGGCGGGGCTCGACCTGCTGCAGGCGAGGGCGGCCCAGGTCGTCGTGCGGGTGCGTGCTCTCGACCTCGGGCTGATCGGGCGGGCCCTCGATGCCGGGGCCGGCGGGGTGGTCGTGCCGCTGATAGAGGATTCCTCGGAAGCGGCGAAAGCCGTTGCTGCCGTTCGCTACCCGCCGCTGGGGCGACGGAGCATGGGGCCGCTGCGGGCGGCATACGGGCAGCTGGGGGACCGCGAGGCGGCTGACGACGGCACGTTCCTGGCGGTGATGGTCGAGACGGCGTCCGGGCTCCATGACGTCGAGGCGATCGCGGCGACCCCTGGGGTCGACGCGGTCTTCGTCGGGCCGTTCGACCTCTCGCTGGCCCTCGGCACCGACGTGGCGTCGTTGCTCGACGACGGCGGCGCGTCGGCGCCCCTGCCCCGGGTCGTCGCCGCCTGTCGCGCGGCGGGGGTGCGCGCTGGAGCCTATGCCGGTGAGCCGGCTCGCGCGGCGCGGCTGCTCGAGCTGGGATTCGACTGGGTCGCGGTGACGACCGACCACGACGCGGTGGCTGTCGGCGCGCGGGCGGCGTTGGGCCAGCTGCGTTGAGCGTCGACGTCCGTCGTGCCCGCACTCCTGACGTGCGTGCGATCCGGCAGCTCGTGACGCCCATGACGGTCAACGGACGGATCGTGGCCAAGGACGCCGTGACCTACTACGAGACGGTGCACGAGTTCCGGGTGGCGGAGGTCGACGGTCTCGTGGTCGGGTGCGGGGCCCTGCACGTGATGTGGGAGGACCTCGCCGAGGTGCGCACGCTGGCAGTCGACCCGGCGCACCACGGGGTGGGCGCCGGCTCGGCGATCCTTGCGAGGCTGCTCGAGGACGCGCGCAAGATCGGGGTGCGGCGGGTCTTCTGCCTCACCTTCGAGACCGAGTTCTTCGGCAAGCACGGGTTCGAGGTCATCGAGGGGCAGGCGGTGGAGGCGGCCGTCTACCTCGAGCTGCTGCGCTCCTACGACGAGGGGGTGGCGGAGTTCCTCGACCTCGAGCGGGTCAAACCGAACACCCTGGGAAACACGCGGATGCTGCTGACCCTCTGACGTACCCGCCGGACTTGACGTGACCCGGCTGACTTGACGCAGCGTCGGGCCGGTTGACGCGGTGTGCACCGGGCGTCAACTGCGTTGACGCTGCGTCGAGCTCAGGGGGGTGGGCGGTGTTCGGCCAGTCGCCAGTCTCCTTGCGCGCGGACATCTCGTGCTGCTCGCGCCAGCAGACGGTGTTCCAGGCTGCGTTTCCCCTGCCGCGGTTGGCCTTCGACCGAAAGGTCGCCCTGGCTCGGTTCAGCCCCCGACCGTGACGACCCCGCCACCTCGACGAAGCCTGACCGACATGGGCGATGGGCTCAGCCCCGACCCGCCTGAGGCGCCGCGCTCGCCCCGACGTGCTCCTCGAGCCACGCGACGGTGGGCCGCACGAGACGCCACTCTGCGCGCACCTTCGCGACCACGCCGGTGGTGGACATCCAGTCGGGCACGCCGTGGTCGCGCCACACGATAAGGCTCTTGTGGCGCAGGAGCTCGAGGCGCGGGTGGTCGGCACCGACGCCGCGCGGTCGACTCTTGAGCATCTCGCCGCCGACACCGAAACCTCTGCGCCGCAACGCATCGAGTAGCTTCTCGAGGGCGATGCCGCTGGCGGGCGCGTCGATCGCGCCGCGGAAGCGGGCCAGCTGGTCGGGGGTGAGGTGCATGCTCCCGCCGCCGGTCGTCAGGCCCTCAGGGCCGACCGCGACGTAGTAGCCCATCCCGTCGCTCACCTGGGCCAGCGCTCCCTGGCGGTCCTTGTACGGCGTCTTGTCGTTGCTGAAGCGCAGGTCGCGCTGCGGCCGGAAGACCTTCATCTCGCCGAACTCGTCGGCGAGCGCGTCGGCCAGGGCGCTGACCGGCTCACGAACCGACACGGCATACCGGTCCTTGTTCTGCTCCCACCACTCGCGGTCGTTGCGGTGGGCCAGCTCGTCGTAGAAGTCCACGGCGTCGACGGGGATGCCGACGAACTCCGGTGTCGCGCTCATCCCGCGAGCGTACGGGGCCGAGGCCGACTCAGAGTCGCTGAGGTCGGCTGACATCAGAGCATGAGTCGAGCGCGCCGACTCTGAGTCATCCCCCGGGGCGTCGGCAGCCAGGGCTAGCGGGTCGCTGAGTAGATGCGGCGGACGACGTCCTCGATGTCGGGCTCCTCGATCGACAGGTCGCGCACCTCGACCCGGGCGCTGACAGCGGCGAGCAGGGCTGCGGCTGTGGTGGTCTCGGCATCGAAGGCCAGGTGCTGCCGAAGCCCGCCACCCTCGCTGCCCAGGTGCTCGACCCCGGGAAGCCCGGGCAGGTCGACGAGGTCGGGCCAGGGCCGGGCGAGGTCGACGACGAGGATCCGTCGCGCCCCCACGGTACGGGCGAGCCCCGGCAGCGAGCCGTCGTAGGCGAGGCGGCCGTGGTCCACCACGAGCACCCGCTCGCAGAGCCGCGCCACGTCGCCCATGTCGTGGGTGGTGAGCAGCAGCGTGGTGCCCTCCTGGGCGCGCTCGGCCACGAGGAACTCGCGCAGTCGCTGCTTCGAGAGCACGTCGAGCCCGATCGTCGGCTCGTCGAGGACGAGCAGCTCGGGCTGGTGCAGCAGCGCGGCGGCGATCTCGGCGCGCATCCGCTGGCCCAGGGACAGCTGCCGCACAGGGGTGTCGAGGGTGTCGCCCATCTCGAGCTGCTCGACCAGTGTGGCGGTGCGGGAGCGGGCCCCGGCGGACGGCAGCTGGTGGATCGCGGCGAGGATGGAGAACGACTCGTGCAAGGGCAGGTCCCACCACAGCTGCGACCGCTGCCCGAAGACCACCCCGATGCGGCGGGCGAGGTCGCGTCGCTGCCGCACCGGGTCGAGCCCGCAGGTGCGCACGACGCCGGAGGTGGGGACGAGGATGCCGGCCAGCATCTTGATCGTCGTCGACTTGCCGGCCCCGTTGGCTCCGATGTAGCCGACCGCCTCGCCGGGCCGGATCGCGAAGGTGAGGTCGTCGACCGCCACGACATCCGTGTGCGTGCGCCGCAGCAGACGACCGGCCTTGCGACGGAAGGTGCGGGTGAGCCCCTTGACCTCGACGGCCGCTTGGGCAGGGGGTCCGGTCACGTCATCCGCCTCCGGACTGGTAATGCCGCATGCCGTCGCGCCACAGCAGCGCGGCGACGCCCCATACCCAGAGTGCCGCAACAGGGGTCAGCCAGGCCAGCCACGAGGGCAGCAGCGCGGGCGACGGCAGGTCGAGCAGCCGTAGGGTGGGCAGGTAGGCCGTGAACACGACGGGGACGAGGTAGCCGAAGGTCACCTTGAGCGCCGTGGGGAAGATGGACGCCGGCTGGGCCGAGGCGTAGGAGCCGCCGTAGGTGAACGAGTTGGTGACCTCGGCGCCGTTCACGAGCCGGAACTGCAGGGCGCCGGCCCACACGAAGAGCCCGCCGAAGATCGCCACCCCCGACACCACCGTGAGCAGCAGCAGCCCGACCGTCGAGGCGTCGAGGTCGATGTCGTTGACGACGAGCCCGGCCACGAGGGCGACGAGGGCTACTCCTGTGCGGGACAGCCGTCGCAGCTGGAGGTCGCTGACCATCAGCTGGGCCAGCACGGGCTGCGGGCGAAGGTAGAATGCCTCGAGCGTGCCGGTGCGAATGTATCCCGGGATGTTGTCGATGTGCCCGAAGAACATGTCTCCCAACGAGAAAGCGAGGTTCGACAGCCCGAAGAGGAGCAGCACCGCTGAGAAGTCGAGACCACCCAGCACGGTGACGTTGTGGAAGACGACCCACACCTCTCCGAGCTCGGTCAGCCCGACCATGAGCGATCCGAAGAGGTCGAGGGCGAACGAGGTGCGGTAGGTGCGCTGGGCGCGCAGACGCGACCGCACGACGACGACGTACGGCGCCGCCCACCCCTGGCGGACGCGGGGACGAGCGGCGGACGACTCAGCCACCTTGGACCTCCAGCCGGCGCCGCCCGCTACGCAGCAGCACCTGCCCGAGGGCGGCGACCGCCGCCACCCACGCGAGCTGGACCACGACGACGCCCAGCGCGTCGGGGCCGGTCACCCGGCCCGAGAGCACGTCGATCGGTGCCTGGAGGATCGAGGGGAAAGGGGTCGACGCAGCGAGCCCCCCGAGCCAGCCGGGAAACAGGTGCACCGGCACGTAGAGGCCGGAGAGGAAGCCCTGCACGACGGCGAGCAGGCTGGTCACGCCGCGGGTCTCGATGATCCAGAAGCCGGCGAGGTTGACCGCGAAGCGGGTGAGGAACGACAGGGTGACGCCGAGCAGGACACTCAGGAGGCCGAGCAGGTAGGGCTGGGCCGTGGTCGGCATGACGAGCCCGACGGTGGCGGCGCCGACGAGGACGCTCGGCAGCCCCCGCGGGATCAGGGTGAACGCCGCCCGCCCGAGGTCCGTCGCCAGGTGGGAGGCCTGCACGTCGAGGGGCCTCAGGAAGTCGACGGCCACCTCGCCCGTGCGCACCCGTTGCCCGATCTCGGCGGTGCCGGTCAGCATCACCGCCCCGATGAGACCCTGCGACAGCCAGACGTAGGCGCTGATCGTGTCGTGGGTGTAGCCGGCGAGCTGCCCGCCGGCGCTGTCGACCGCCGCGAAGAGGATCGATGCGCGGATGAAGCCGAAGACGACATTGGTGAGGAGCCCGCCGAACATCGCGGCCAGGTAGGTCGACTCGCGACGAAAGCCGGCGCGCACCAGGAGAGCAAGGCTGTGCAGCTGCCCCACCGTCACAGCGTCTGCGAGGCTCGGCTGCGCGCCAGCGCGGCCGCCTCGGCCAGCGGTTCGCGCCAGACCGGGCCGTGTCCGGGCACGACGAGCGAGGCCGGGGCGGCCTCGATCAGGGCCAGCGACTCGAGCACCGCCGGCACGTCGTGCTGGAAGAAGCCTCTCAGCACCTGTGGACCCGCGACCCGCGAGAGGTTGTGCCCGGTCACGAGGGCGTCGCCGGTGAGGATGGCGTCGGCCTCGGGCACGACGAAGCAGGTGTGACCGGTGGTGTGTCCGGGGGTGACCAGTGGCACGGGGTGACCGGGTACGTCGATGGCCTGGCCCGGAGGCGCCGCGGTCACCACGGGCAGGGTCACGTGACGGGTCGCGCCGTTGGCGACGATGTGGGCGGCCCAGGCGGCGACGCCGTGCTGGAGCAGCCGCGGAAGGAGGTCGGCGGGCGTCGCGGACTCGTGTACCTCACCACGTGCGTGTCGGGCCTCGTCCTCGCCGGTGAGGACCGGAACTCCGGTCAGGTCAGCGAGCAGCGCGGGCAGCGCACCGACGTGGTCGATGTGGGCGTGGGTGACCAGCACGGCGGCGAGGTCGGCCCAGACGAGCCCGAGGCCCGTGACCGCCTCGTGAAGCGCCGGAGCGTAGCCGGGGTAGCCCGAATCGACGAGGGTGAAGGGCACGCCGCGTGCGGGAGGGACGTCGGTGAGCACGACGGCGTTGACGGCGGGGCCGGCCAGGAGGTGCAGAGTCGGGGTCACCTCCGTCGTCGTCACGGCCACCCCCATCGGGACACCGTACGGGGCTCGGCAGCGTCGTGGGGGCAGAACGCACCCACGCCTGCAGGGGTACGTTCGACCAGGGGCCCCTATGGTGGGGGCGTGACCACCGGGGCCGACATCGTGATCGTGATGGGAGTGTCGGGCTCGGGCAAGACCACGGTGGCCAAGGGCCTCGCTGTCAGCACCCACCGCCTCTTCGCGGAGGGCGACGCCTTCCACCCGCAGGCCAACGTCGAGAAGATGCGGGTCGGGCACGCGCTCACCGACGAGGACCGATGGCCCTGGCTGCGCTCGATCGGGGCATGGATCGGCGAGCGGGAGCAGGCCGGCACGCCGGCCGTGGTCGCCTGCTCCGCGCTGCGCCGGGTCTACCGCGACCTGCTGCGCGAGGGCAACCCCGGGGTGCGCTTCTGCCATGTCACGGCGCCGGAGGGTCTGCTCCACGACCGGATGGAGCACCGCCCCGGCCACTACATGCCCCCCTCGCTGCTGCGCAGCCAGCTCGCGACCCTCGAGCCGCTGCAGCCCGACGAGCCCGGGGTGACCGTCTCGGGTGGAGGCACCGAGCAGGTCGTCCTCGCAGCCGCCCTCGCCGCCCTGGGGCTCACGCGCACCGTCTGACCAGCCCGGCCGCGCCGGCGGTCGGCCCGACCCTAGGAAAAGACATGCCAGCACCCGTCTCGCTCGCCAGCGCCAGCCCCGTCTACGCGGGGAACGGGCAGCTGGTCGCCGCCTGCCTGCTCGGTATCGCCATGGTCGTCGTGCTGATCACCTGGGCCAAGGTCCATCCGTTCCTGGCGCTGATCATCGGCTCGGCGACCCTCGGGGCCGTGGCCACGATGCCGGCCTCGGCGATCCTGGCCAGCTTCACCAAGGGCTTCGGTGACACGACCGGCAGCGTCGGCATCCTCATCGCCCTCGGGGCCATGATCGGCAAGCTGCTCGAGGACTCCGGCGGCGCCACCAGGATCGTCGAGACGATCGTCGGTCGGGTGGGCCCCGGTCGCCTGCCCTGGGCCATGGCGCTCATCGCCGCGATCATCGGGCTGCCACTGTTCTTCGAGGTCGGGGTGGTGCTCCTCGTGCCCATCGTGCTGCTCGTGGCGCGGCAGACCAACCTGCCCGTGATGAAGATCGGCATCCCCGCCCTCGCCGGTCTCTCGGTGCTCCACGGGCTGGTGCCACCGCACCCGGGGCCACTCACGGCGATCGCCCTGCTCAAGGCCGACCTCGGCCTCACCCTGCTCTACGGCCTCATCGTGGCCATCCCGACGTTGGTCATCGCCGGGCCGATGCTGTCGGTGCTGATCACCCGGATGGTGCCGAAGCTGGCCCCGGCCCTCGACCCTGCGATGGCCCGGGAGAGGGAGCCGGCGTCGGCCGGTGGGTCCCGCGGCGGCTCGCCAGGCTCGTCCCCCACGTCGGGCTCATCCCGCCCGTCGAGGACCTCGGGTGGTGGGGCGGGGCCGGTCGGTGACGACGGCGTCGCCGTACCGGGCTCCGTGCCCACGGGCCGCCGCAAGGTCTCCTTCGTCGCCGCGCTCGTCAGCATCGTCCTACCCGTCGCCCTCATGCTCGTCGACGCCATCACGAAGCTCACCGTGACCGACGCCGAGGCCCCGGTGCGGGTCGTCGTCGACGTCATCGGGACACCGGCGGTGGCTCTGCTCCTCGCGGTCTTCGTCGCGTTCTTCGCCATCGGGCGTGGGTCGGGCATGAGCCGGCAGAAGATCAGCGAGTCGCTCGGGCGTGGCCTGCCCGGCATCGCGACCATTCTGCTGATCGTCGCGGCCGGTGGCGGCTTCAAGCAGACGCTCGTCGACGCCGGCGTCGGCAACGTCATCAAGGACTGGGCCACCGGCGCGAACATCTCGGTGCTGCTGCTGGGCTGGCTCGTGGCCGTCGGCATCCGCCTCGGTACGGGGTCGGCCACGGTGGCGACGATCACCGCCGCCGGCATCGTCGGCCCCCTCGCGGCGACCCAGACCGGCTCCGAGGTCGCGCTGCTGGTGCTCGCGATCGGTTGTGGGTCCCTGTTCTTCAGCCATGTCAACGACGCCGGCTTCTGGCTGGTCAAGGAGTACTTCGGGCTCACCGTCGGCGAGACGATCAAGTCGTGGTCGCTGATGGAGACGGTGATCTCGGTCGTCGGCTTCGCCCTGGTCCTGGTGCTGAACCTCGTCGTCTAGCGACCCTCGCCCGCCTTACGAACCAGGGAAACCCGTGATGGCGTCTGCGCGCCCCCCACCCGCGAGGTTTCCCTGGTTTAGAGCGCGGGGGCGGGCGTCAGGCGGGGAGGCGGTGGGTGCCGTCCTGCAGTGGCTCCACCAGACCGTCGGCGACCAGGGAGTCGAGGCAGCGCATCCGCTGCTGGTCGGCCGGCCAGGCCTGGGCGAGGCGCTCGCCGGTGACCGGGCCGCTCGCCTCGCGCAGCACCGAGAGCAGGGCTCCGCGGGCCTGACGGTCGGTGCCCTCCCACGACTGGGTCCGCCTCACCGGGCCGTCGTACGCCGGTCGGCCCGCGAGCTGCCACGCGCACAGGTCGGCGACGGGACACTCCCCGCACCGGGGTGAGCGGGCCGTGCAGACGAGGGCACCGAGCTCCATCGTCGCGACGTTCCACACGTTCGCGGCATCGGTCTCGGGGGGCATCGCGGCCAGGGCCAGCTCGCGTTCGGCCCGGTTGAGGGAGGGCGCGGCCTGGGCCCCGCCGTCGAGGGTGCGCACGAGCACGCGGCGCACGTTGGTGTCGATGACCGGCGCGGGGAGCCCGAAGGCGAAGCAGGCGACCGCCGCCGCTGTGTAGTCCCCGACACCCGGTAGGGCCAGCAGCTCCTCGACCGTGCTCGGCACCTGGCCGCCGTGCCGCTCGACCATCGCGGAGGCCGCCTCGTGCAACCGCAGCGCCCGCCGGGGGTAGCCGAGCCGGGCCCAGGCACGCACGACCTCACCGGGCGAGGCTGCGGCCAGTGCGGCCGGGGTGGGCCAGCGCTCCACCCACTGGCGCCAGATCGGCTCGACCCGGGTGACAGGGGTCTGCTGCGACATGACCTCCGAAAGGAAGACCTCCCACGCCGAGGTCTCGGGGTGGCGCCAGGGCAGGGGGCGGGACGCCGCGGCATACCAGTCGAGCAGCCGGGTGTGGAGGGTGGTGAGGTCGGGAGCCAGACGGTGCATCGGTGCGAGGGTGCGCGGTCGCAGGTCAGACGTAGCGCTCGAGGATGCTCGACTCGGCTAGACGAGACAGGCCCTCGCGCACCGCGCGGGCGCGGCCCTCACCGACGCCCTCGACGTCCATGAGGTCCTCGAGGTTGGCCGACAGCAGTCGCTGGAGCGAGTCGAAGTGCTCGACGAGGCGGTCGACGATGGCCCCGGGCAGGCGCGGCACCTTGGTCAGGAGGCGGTAGCCGCGGGGGCTCACGGCGCTGTCGAGCGAGTCGCCGACCACGCTGAACCCCATCGCGCGCGCCGGCGCGGCGAGGTCGAGCAGCTCGGTGCTGCTGAGGAGCACCAGCTGCTCCAGCGCCTCTTCCATGGTGCGGTCCGACTTCGTCACCCACAGGTAGTCGCGGATCACCAGCTCGCGGTCGTTGCCGAGGCCCCCGGTCAGCTCCTCGAGCTGCATGCCGAGCAGGCGGCCGTCGGTGCCGAGCTCGACGGCGTAGCCGGTGATCTCCTCGCTGATGCGCCGCACCATCTCGAGACGCTGCACCACGCTGGCGACGTCACGCACCGTGACGAGGTCCTCGATCTCGAGCGCCGACAAGGTGCCGGTGACCTCGTCGAGCCGTGACTTGTAGCGCTCGAGGGTCTGCAGCGCCTGGTTGGCCTTCGACAGGATCGAGGCGGAGTCCTCGACGACGTGTCGCCGCCACCCGACGTAGAGCTGGATGATGCGCATCGACTGGCTGACCGAGACGACGGGGTAGCCGGTCTGGATCGCCACGCGCTGGGCGGTGCGGTGCCGGGTGCCGGACTCCTGCGTCTCGATGCCCGGGTCGGGCACCAGCTGGGTGTTGGCGCGCAGGATGCGGGTGCCGTCCTGGTCGAGCACGATGGCGCCATCCATCTTGCTCAGCTCGCGCAGACGCTGGGCCGAGAACTCGATGTCGAGGGGGAACCCGCCCGAGCAGAGGGAGTCGACCAGCCGGTCGTGCCCGAGCACCAGCAGCGCCCCGGTGCGGCCCCGCAGGATGCGCTCGAGGCCGTCGCGCAGCGCCGTGCCCGGGGCGACCGCGGCGAGCGTGGCCCGGAGGAGGTCGTCGTCACTACGTTCCATGTGGGGCAAGGGTCGCTTTCGTCACGGATGGGCTGGTCGCCGCAGTGTATCGAGCGCCACCCCGGATGCCGGGTTACCGCACCCCGGAGGGTGTCACCCGGGGATGTTGCCGGCTCGCAGGTTGTTGCCGAAGGGGTCGCGGAAGCCCATGTCACGCCCGTAGGGCATGTCGGTGGGGGGTTGCGTGATGTCGACCCCCGCGGCAACGAGCTCGGCGTGGACGGCGTCGACGTCGTCGACCGAGAAGGCGAGCCAGCCACCTCCGGCCCCCTTGCTGACCAGGGCCCGGACGGTGTCGGCCGTGGCGGGGTCGTGGGCGGGAGGACCGGGCTTCTCGAGCAGGATCTCGCGGTCGTCGCCGGGGACGCGCACTGTGAGCCAGCGCATGACGCCGAAGTCGACGTCGTCGCCCTTCTCGAGACCGAGGACCCCGACGTAGAAGTCGAGGGCCTGGTCCTGGCCGAGGACGTAGATGGAGGACAGACGAGTGGAGGAGAGCTTCATACCGCCAACGCTAGGGCGTGGCTCCCGTGGGGTGCTTCTCCGAAATCGACGACTCCAGGGCGGGTGGTGGCGTCACCTCGGCGAACGAGGCCGGCCGGCCCCACGCCATGGCGAAGCACCCGTGCGTAGCGGGCAGGGGACCCCGGGCGCGATGGACCGTCGGCGTCTCGCCGACGATCGCGGTGAAGAGACGGCCGAAGGTGCCGAGGCTTGTGAAGCCCACGGCGTGGCAGATGGTCAGGATGTCGTCGTCGGTGGAGCGCAGCGAGACCATGGCCCGCTCGACCCGGCGACGCTGCAGGTAGCGGTGCGGGGTCTCGCCGAAGACGGAGCGGAAGGTGCGCACGAGGTGGTCGGGCGAGATGTGGGCCATGCGGGCCAAGGTGGCGAGGTCGAGCTCCTGGGCGTAGTCGCGGTCGATGGTGTCGCGCACGCGCAGCATCGTGCGGTTGGTGACCTCGCGGTTCATCGCCGTCTCGAGCCGGGTGCTCAGGTGCTCGACGACACGGGGGCAGGCGTCATCAGCGCCGTGCCCACGGCCCGGGCGATGTCGGGCAGCTCGATGACGCGCATCCCCTCCGGCATTGGGCCGGAACCGATCACGCCGGTGGGGACGAAGGCGGTGCGGAAGCCCAGCCGGGCGGCCTCGGCGAGACGTCGGGGGATGCCGGTGACGGGCCGGATCTCACCGGCCAGGCCGACCTCGCCGAAGGCCACCGAGTGCGGCGGCATGGCCAGGTCGACGGCCGAGCTGGCCAGGGCGAAGGCGGTCGCGAGGTCGGACGAGGGCTCGGTGAGCTTGACCCCGCCGACGGTCGCGACGTAGGCGTCCTTGGCGCCGATGGGGACTGCGGCCCGCCGCTCGAGCACGGCGATGATCATCGCCACCCGCGCGGAGTCGAGACCGCTGGTGGTGCGCCGCGGGGACGGCAGCTTGGAGTCGGCGACGAGCGCCTGCACCTCGGCCACGAGCGGCCGGCGGCCCTCGAGGGCGACGGTGACGCAGGTGCCGGGCACCGCCTGGTCGCGGTTGGACAGGAACAGGCCGCTCGGGTCGGTGAGCCCGACGATGCCGACGTCGGACAGGTCGAAGCACCCGACCTCGTCGGTCGGGCCGTAGCGGTTCTTCACCGCCCGCACCAGCCGCAGCCGCGAGTGCCGGTCGCCCTCGAAGCCGATGACGACGTCGACGAGGTGCTCGAGCACCCGCGGGCCGGCGATCGAGCCGTCCTTGGTCACGTGGCCGACGAGCAGCACCGACGTGCCCCGCGACTTGGCCGATGCGATGAGGGTGGCCGCCACCTCGCGCACCTGCGCGACGTTGCCGGCGGCCCCCTCGATCTCGGCGCTGGCGATGGTCTGCACGGAGTCGACGATCACCAGGTCGGGGGAGAGGTGCTCGATCTGGCCGAGCACGGTGGCCAGGTCGGTCTCGGAGGCGAGGAACAGCGAGCTGGCCATGGCCTCGATGCGCTCGGCCCGCATGCGCACCTGCGCCGCGGACTCCTCCCCGCTCACGTAGAGCACCGTCGCGCCCTCGCGGGCCGCCCGCGCGGCGACGTCGAGCAGGAGGGTCGACTTGCCGATGCCGGGCTCACCAGCGACGAGCACGACTGCGCCGGGCACCAGACCGCCGCCCAGCACGCGGTCGAACTCCTCCACCCCGGTCGGCCGGGCGGCCGCCTGGCCCACGTCGACCTGCCCGATGC
>JALYVC010000370.1 GCA_030853445.1 Actinomycetota bacterium
GGTCGAGCTGGTCCGACGCGCTGTCGCCGCCGCCGCCGGGCTCCCGGCCACCACCAAGACACAGCTGTTTGTGACCATCGACGTCGACCGGCTCACCGGCGAGGTCCGCGCCGGGAGGGTGCTGGCGGGTCCGGGGACCGGGTCCGGCGCCGGCGACGTGCTGGCCGCGGCCACCATCCGCCGGTTGGCCTGCGACGGAACCATCCTGCCGGTTGTCCTCGGCTCACCGGGGCAGGTCCTGGACCTGGGGTACGGGCGGCGGTGTTTCACCGCCGGACAGACCAAAGCCCTGTGGCTACGCGACGGCGGGTGTTCGATGCCAGGCTGCACGATCCCCGCCACCTGGTGCGACGGGCATCACCTGGTCCACTGGGCCGACGGAGGACCCACCGACCTCGACAACGCCGCCCTCCTATGCGGCCACCACCACACCCTCGTCCACACCCGCCGGCTACACGGCCGGGTTGACCCGACCACCGGACACGTCGTCTGGGACCTCACCAGAGGCTCCTACGACCACGCCCACACCACGGCCAGACCGAGTACAGAGGCCGGCCAGGGTGAGAACGACACCAACAACCCAGCCCACCCGCCGGACCGAAGGTGACCCCGCCCCACACCCAGCAGGCACACCGCCCGCCGGGTTTGAGGCCTGCCTTTCGTCTTCTCGAGCGGAATGGACGCCCTCACTGGGACATCGATCCAGCTAGCTGATCCAAAACCGGGCCGTACGGACCGCAACCCGACGGCTTCTCTCAAGGCTTTTCATGTGATGGCACGGTGCCGGCACGAACCTGAAGGTGTCCGCCTCGAAGGCTTTTTCCCTGGACCTGAGTCAGGTCGCGCTCGAGCGCCGTCCACGGGTGAGCGTCGATGTCCGCGCCGCCGGCGCGGGTGGCGAGATGGGCGAGTGGGGTCCAGACACGTGCCCATCCGCCCGGGGTCGCCATGTCCACGACCGCGAGGCGCCCACCCGGGCGTACCAACGGGAGCACCGAGTCCCATGCTCGTTGCCACGCTCTCATCAGGGAGAGCGAGTAGACGAAGATGGCCGCGTCGAAGCTGCCGGTCATGTGGCGAGTGGGCGCGCTATCGGTCGACGGCGTTCGCCCGACGCGATCACCCAGGGTGGTGGCATCCGCGACGACCAGCTCGACGTTCTCCCAACCGTGCGCCTCGACTCTTCGCCGGGCCTGTTGCACCATCTCCGGGCTCGAGTCGACACCGACGACCCGACCAGCCGGTCCTATCGAGCTTCGCAGCAAGGGGAACGAGAGTCCGGTGCCACAACCCACGTCCAGGACCCGGTCGCCCCACCGCAGACCGAGGGCCTCGATACCGGCGACTCGGCCTACCCGGTAGACCGGCCGTTCCAACGAGAGCCGGTCGTATGCGGGTGCCGCCCACGTATAAGGCCTCGGTCGACGCATGGCGCGGTCCGCCTTCCCTGGTTTCGTCGCGACAGGCACACCGTGGCATACCGTCGCCGTCATGGTCCTCGACATCAGTGCAGAACCGTGGGACCTGCTCGTGGTGGGCGGTGGGACCGCTGGGATCGTCGGCGCGCAGACCGCAGCGGCGCTGGGCGCCCAGGTGTTGCTCGTCGAGCGGGACCGGATGGGCGGCGACTGCCTCTGGACCGGGTGCGTCCCGTCGAAGTCGCTGCTGGCTGCCGCAGCGGCAGTCGCCCGACCCGATGCCGACCTCGGGGTCGGCCAGGGTGGCCCGGTCGACTTCGAGGCGGTGATGCGACACGTCCGAGGCGCCGTCTCGACGATCGCGCCAGTGGACTCGGCAGAGTCGATGACCCGGGCCGGCGTCACGGTCGTCGCCGGCGCAGCCGTGTTCACCGGACGGGAAGTCGCCACCGTGGACGGTCGACCGGTGCGGTTCCGTCAGGCGTTGGTCGCGACGGGCTCGGAACCCGCCATCCCTGAGGTGGCCGGCCTCGACCCCAGCCGCGTGCTGACCAGCAACACCGTGTGGGACCTCGCGCAGCTGCCGGCGCGCCTGGTCGTGCTCGGCGGGGGTGGCA
Organism: Actinomycetota bacterium; assembly: GCA_030853445.1. Lineage (GTDB taxonomy): Bacteria > Actinomycetota > Actinomycetes > Actinomycetales > Dermatophilaceae > Lapillicoccus. The sequence continues at coordinate 2,036 of JALYVC010000370.1, forward strand.
TCGGGTGCGAGCTGGGCCAGGCGTTTGCGCGGCTGGGGTCGCACGTCACATTGATCGAGGCGTCGAGCCAGGTGCTGCCACGAGAGGACCCGGATGCGGCAGCGCTGCTTCACCCGAAGATGGAGGCCGACGGTGTGGCGATCGTGACCGGTAGCGGCGTCTGCGGGGTGGCGTACCACAACCATGCGGCGTTTTCGGGCACGGTGCAGCTCACGGACGGGCGCTGCGTCGAGTTCGACCGGTTACTCGTATCCACAGGACGCACACCTCGCACGACGGAGGTGGGTCTCGTAGCCGCGGGTGTCGAGCTAGACGAGCGAGGCTACGTCCGGGTCGACTCCCGGCTGCGTTCCAGCAACCCGCGGATCTGGGCCGCTGGAGACATCACCGGCTATCCCCAGCTCACCCATGTCGCCGGAGTACACGGCTCGATCGCAGCGACGAATGCGGTCCTCGGACTGCGCCGGTCGGCGCGCGCGCATGCCATCCCGCGGGTGACCTTCACGCATCCCGAGGTCGCCGCCATCGGGGCGTCGACCACTCAGCCGCCCGCGGGAGGTCGCATCCTCACGCTCCGCCACGAGCATGTGGACAGGGCTGTCACGGAGGGCGAGACCGACGGAATGACCAGGTTGGCTGTCGACCGTCGCGGCCGCCTGGTCGGTGCCACCATCGTGGGCCCACGGGCCGGTGAGAGTCTGGCCGAGGTGGCGCTGGCCATCGACCAGAAACTACGTCCGCGTGACCTGGCCGGCGTGACCCACGCATACCCGACCTATGCCGACGGAGTCTGGAACGCGACGGTTGCGGACGTACGCGCCTCTCTGCGGGCGCCGTCCGCGGCCCGTACGATCAGCGCACTCGTCGGCGTCCGACGCACCTGGTTGGACATGTCCGCTCGGGTCGGCCGTGAGCCCCGCCCTTCGTCTCAGCCGGTCCTCCCGGTCAGTGCGTCGGCCTCAGCAGACGGACCCCGAGCAGCACCCGCTGAACGGCAGTAACCCCTACGGCCGCTGCGAAGACCCACACGAGGGTGACGGCCCAACCGGGCACGATGCAGATGAGTGAGTAGGCCACCACCGTCTCCGTGCCTTCCGCGAGACCACCCACAAAGCGCAGCGACCGTCCGTCGGCACTCACGCCGCCGCGCTTCTCCAGCAGCGACGACAGTGCCAAGAACGCGCAGCCGGACAGGTAGTAGGTAGTCAGAAGGGCTACGCAGGCCAGCCGGGCTTCGGGCAGCGCAAGCGCGACCGCCAAGACGAACCCGGCATAGATGCTGAAGTCCGCGACAAGGTCGAGGAACCCGCCGAGGTCGGTGGGTCCGGTACGCCGCGCCACCGGGCCGTCCAACCCGTCGAGCAGGCGGTTGAGGAGCCAGAGCACCAGGGCGGGGATCCAGGCCTGTCGCCAGACGGCGACGCACGCGGCCACGCCCACCACCCAGCCGACCCCCGTGAGCAGTAGGGCAGGAACGCCGGCCCGGGACAGACGCACACCGACGGCGTCCAAGGCTGGCGCGAGGACCCGCCGCGTCGCCGCGTCAAACACCCTGGACAAGCCCGTCGACCGGCCGCCTCGAGGCCCGTCCGACCGGGGTCAGCGGAAGCATGCGGCGCAGCTCGACATTCTGCACCGGGTCCAGGACGCCGTGCTGGACGCAGGCGGGGACGAGCTCGCCGGACTCAGGGTGCGCCATGGCGTAGGAGCAGGCTCGCAGCCGCTGTTGCGTCTGCGCCAAGCGAGGCTCGGCGCACTCCTCACCCCGTTGGAGGGCCTCCCAGGCTGGTCCCACGTCGGCCGCATCCATGAAGGAGTGCATGACGAACGTGACGGGACGCACCTTGTGGCGCAGCAGGTTGCGCCATCCGACCCGACGTCCCATCCGGGCGGCCCCGTCGACGAGCAAGCAGCCGACACCGGGATGGCGGACGAGCACCCGGACGACCTTGACCGCAAGCGGGCCAAGCGGTGTGCCCGAGAAGCTGATCCCCCCCATCCGGTCCAAGAACGCGTCGCGCAGCCGCAGGTCGGCCGGGTCCTCGTCGTCGAGGACAGGGAAGTAGCGGGACCCGACGTAGAAGCCATAGGTGGTCCGGTTGCATCGCTCGTCGCCGATCTGCAACGCCCGGAACGGAAGGCGCGTGCCGACCCCTTTCTCGACCTCGGCCCACACCTCGTCACCCGTGGTGTCGTCGAACGCCTCGTGCCAGCGACGCTCGTCGCCCACGAAGGCGGCCGGCTGGAACGAGAACAACCCGAACCCCATGTCGTGCGTGGCTCGCACCACGTCCGCGAGCTGGCCGAGATTGCGAGGCGTCACCGTCATGTTGTGCGCGAGGAAGAATCGCACTCCATGCTCCCGCTGCAAACGGACGAACAGGTCGACGAACCGGCGCCGGTATGCCTGCAGCGAAGCCTCGTCGGTCGGCCGACGGATGCCGCGCCGGCCGAACATCAACATGTCGAAGTGGCCTGCGAAGGAGAGCCGGTCGAAACGTCGCCGACCGTCGGGTCCAACCGCTAGAGCCTGGAGATAGGCATAGTCCACATCGCCGTGGGTCATGCTCATCGCTTGGCGGCCATGGTCGCGCATCAGCTGGAGCGCGTGAGCGTGGTCATCCGGCGGGAGCAGGGTCACCTCCCCGCCGATGAGCTGGGCATGAGCGCGAGGTCCGCGCAGCTTCCGCAACAAGGACATCTGGCTCGCGACCTCACGCGTCGTGTGGTCGCCGTCGACGGCGACCTGGTTGGCGTCACGCGAGTGGTAGCACGGCGTACAGCCAGGTTGCACCGAGGGAACACCGGCTCGGCCCAGCGACGATCCAGCGCTGCGGCCGTCTCCGGATGGACCGGGCGGGTCTCGAGCTCGAGCCGGCTGAGCCAACCAGGGATGCGCGCCGTCCAATGCCAGGTGCGCACAGGGGAGCCTCCATGTTGCTCAGGGTCA
>JALYVC010000413.1 GCA_030853445.1 Actinomycetota bacterium
GATTCGTTCTCAGTGTTAGTGGCGAACAAAACGCGGAGGCGGACACCGTCCTCGACTCGTTCCGTGCTGACGTAGTGAGGGGCGAGGGGGCAAAGAGGTTCGTGCTCCCAGTGTCCGCACAAGGCGATCGTGATGGCAGCCCCAGGGGCCCGTTCGTCGGTCTCCTCACCCATCGCGAGAAGCGCTTCGCGCGCGAAGGCTTGACGCATGAGGTCGGGGTGTCACCGAGGCTGGGGAGCAGGCGCACCTGCGCAACGCATCGGTCCGCGTCCCCGGGGGTGGTGGGGTTTGGGGGCCTGGGTGCACCTTGGGTAGGAGGGCCGTCCACAGCGACATCCTCGATGCGTACCGCCACGTACCCACCTGAGGAGCTCACGAAGGCCAAGCCCTGAGCCTGCCTTGTCCGAACCGGGGGAGGCCGGCTCGACAGGGGAACGCGGGCGCCTTCACGCGCAGGGTGACCTCGCCGGTGTCCCCCAAACTGAGCTCAACGGACACCCTCGCCCGCCTACCCGAGAGCCGCCGCCCCATCACCCACCACGTCACGCCCGCCTGAACTTCCACTGTGAACCCGCCCCTCCTTCCCGGGATGAGGCTGGGTCAAAAAGTTCGTCAAGGCGTGTCCACCCCAGGCCACCCTTTCTGCTTACTCAGGTAGAGGCACGTCTACTTGGAGGCCGACCATGTCCAGTTCCCAGAAGCCCGCGTACTTGTCGTCGAACAGCCTACGAGCAGTCGAGGACCTCGCCCTCCGTCCCCTCCTGGGGATCGTGGAGGTGGCTCAGATCCTCGGAGTTCCCAGGGCCACCTTGTATCGGTGGCACTCGCTGAGTACGCCGGAGACGCCGATCGGCCCCCGCGCGTTCAGGGTGGGACGACACCTTCGGTACACCCTCGGAGACGTCAGCAGCTACATCGAAGGGCTGCGCTCGTCCGCTTCCTGACGTCGGGTGGGGCTCCGCGTCCTGCGAACCATTTGGATGCCCGAGGTCCCGCTCCCGCCGGACGTCAGGCGGCAGAGTCCGAGACGTAGCACGGACGGTCACTACCGCCACCGTCGCGACCCCGCCGACCCGTCGGGCGAGGCCGAGCAACGCGTCCGCTGGAGCCTCGAACGACCTACGCCGAGGTCACGGGGTTGTCAGTTGGGGGTGGGAACCGCACGCTTGGCGAGGACACGATGCGCGGGTTGGCGAAGATCTACGGGCTGCCAGCAGGTCGGCCACGCCAGGCAAGGTGACACGCGAGCTCGCCCAGGAGCTTCATGCACCGCTAGAGGAGATCAGCATGAGGAGCATTGACAGACGGATTCGGGACGGGCGGACGACGTGGGTGGCCCGTCTAGGGAGTTGTTCCGAATTCGTGGACGTCGAGCCATCCGTGGAGGACGTCAACCGTGTCGAGCGTTGAGAAGCGGATGAGGGATGGCCGCACGACGTGGCTGGCGCGGTGGCGGGAGCCGAACGGTCAGCATCGTAAGCGCACCTTCGCCAGACGAATCGACGCGGAACGACACCTCATCGGCGTGGAGTCACACATGCTCGACGGCTCCTACATCGACCCGACGCGCTCGCGGGTCACCGTGAAGGTGTGGGCAGACCAATGGCTCGCCGGGCAGGTACAGCTCAAGGAGTCCACCCGTGTCCGCTACGAAAGTCTGCTTCGCAGCCACGTCCTTCCCCAGTGGGGGGACGTGCCGCTCGCGAAGGTGGGGCACGCCGCCATCGCCTCGTGGGTCGCGTCCCTTTCGGTGGGTGGCATGTCCGGGTCGAGCGTCCGACAAGCTCACCGGGTGTTCTCCCTGCTGCTTGCTCTCGCGGTGCGCGACGGCAGGATTACGCGCAACCCCGCCGAGGGCGTGCGGTTGCCACGAGTCCAGAAATCTGAGAAGCGCTTTCTCACTCACGAGCAGGTGGCTGCGCTCGCCGACGCGGCGGGAGAGTACCGGCTCGTCGTCCTGATCTTGTCCTACTGCGGTCTGCGTTATGGAGAGCTGGCGGCCCTTAGGGTCGGCCGCGTCGACCTGATGCGACGACGGCTAGACGTCGCGGAGTCGGTAACTGAGGTTGGTGGGCGACTAGTGGCCGGAACGCCGAAGACCCATCAACAGCGATCGGTCCCCGTTCCTCGGTCACTCGTCGAGGACCTCGCGCTTCAGATGGTCGGTAAGTCACCCGACGAGTACGTATTTACCAGCCCGGACGGTGCGGTGCTGCGGCTGATGAATTTTCGACGACGTTGCTTCGACCGGGCAGCCGTGGCGGCGGGCCTTGGCGGACTGACACCTCACGAGCTACGGCATACGGCCGCGTCGCTCGCAGTCAGTGCAGGAGCGAACGTTAAAAGTGTGCAGCGGATGCTGGGGCACGCTTCGGCGGCGATGACCCTCGACGTGTACTCGGGCCTCTTCGACGACGATCTCGACGCTGTTGCAGAGCGTCTGGATCAGGGTGCGCTATCAGCTCGCGTGCCCCCAGTGCGCCCCGAGCGCCCAGTGACAGACCTGACCAAACACCGTGCAACGTCCTGACCTGCGAGGACGTGGGTGGGGCGACTCGGGCTTGAACCGAGGACCGACGGATTATGAGTCCGCTGCTCTAACCGGCTGAGCTACCGCCCCAAGGCGGGGACCACGCGGCATACGCTGAGTCGTATGTCGTAGCACGGCGCCGCGGTGAGCCTACCCGCCTCGGGGGGGCTCAGGAGATGCGGCGGCGGCGTCGGCGCCTCCGTCTTCCTCGTCGCGGAGGCAGCGCAGCACGGCGTTGATGAGGGGAGGGGGGGCGGAGCCTGCAGGACACTGCCGAGGTGCTGGCCCTGGCGCGGGTCGATCTGCTCGGCATAGAGCTCGAGCGTCCGCCAAAGGAGAGCGACCTGGCGCCCAGTTTGCGGACGCGCTCCTCCTCCCCGACCTCTGGGTGACAAGACCCGCCAGAAGGAGCAGGTGGTGAAGGAGTCTTCCTCCCCTCCGAAGCCGTCGTCGGTCTCCTCGACCTTGTCTCTCCTGACCAGCGCGTCGACGGTGAGCTCGTCGGTGATGGCGAGGACCGTGGCGCGGATGCGCGTGGTACGGGTCGGGAGCTGACGTAGTCGTCGTTGCGCTCTGCCCCACGGGTTTCGGGTGGTGAGGTCGCCGCTGCACCAGGCATCGCACCGCTGCCTGCGCCGGTTGGGACCTCGCGGGTGAGGGCGCTGCGCGGGAGGTGGCTGCGCCACTGGTGGTCGGGGAAGTGGTGCCGCGCCACCAACCCCCTCACGACGGGAGTCGCGGGAGTCGCGGTCCTGCGCCGATGATCCCGTGCCGACGCTGCATCTTCCAGCACCGTCGCGGGGGGCCTGCGCCTGCGGGGTCCTGACCGCCGCACTGCGGCTCCGGCCGGTTCCAGGCTCGACGTGGCGGCTCACGATCGGATGACAACCGCCTGCGAGAGTCCCCAATCTTTCCTGAGTCCGTATAGGTTGCGTCAATGACTGACGGACCCTCGCGCACGCCCATGGTGGAGATTGCCGGCGTCAACAAGCACTACGGCGACCTGCACGTCCTGCAGGACATCGACCTCTCGGTCGGCAAGGGTGAGGTCGTCGTCGTCCTCGGGCCCTCCGGCTCGGGCAAGTCGACCCTGTGCCGCACGATCAACCGGCTCGAGACCTTCGAGACCGGCGCCATCTCCATCGACGGCGTGGCCCTGCCCGAGGAGGGCAAGGCCCTGGCCCGGCTGCGAGCCGACGTCGGGATGGTCTTCCAGAGCTTCAACCTCTTCGCCCACAAGACGATCCTCGAGAACATCACGCTCGGCCCGGTCAAGGTTCGCGGCCACAAGAAGGCCGATGCCGACAAGCGCGCCACCGAGCTGCTCGAGCGCGTAGGTGTCGCCCACCAGGCGGAGAAGTACCCCGCACAGCTCTCAGGCGGCCAGCAACAGCGCGTCGCCATCGCGCGCAGCCTGGCCATGGACCCCAAGGTCATGCTGTTCGACGAGCCGACGTCCGCGCTCGACCCGGAGATGATCAACGAGGTCCTCGACGTCATGGTCGAGCTCGCCGCCTCGGGTATGACGATGATCGTCGTCACCCATGAGATGGGCTTCGCCCGCAAGGCCGCCGACCGTGTCGTCTTCATGGCCGACGGCCAGATCGTCGAGGCGGCCGAGCCCGAGCAGTTCTTCACCCATCCCAGCAGCGACCGCGCCAAGGACTTCCTCGGCAAGATCCTCACGCACTGAACCTCACCCGCTCCGACCGCACCCGTAGAAGACAACACGAGGAGTACCCCATGAAGTTCGCCCGCATCACCGTCACCGCCGTAGCGGCCCTGAGCGCGACCGGTCTCGCGGCCTGCGGCAGTGGCTCGCCCACGACGACCGCCGGAGGGACCGCCGGGGGTGGCCAGACGGTCAAGGTCGGCATCAAGTTCGACCAGCCCAACATGGGTCTCAAGAGCGGCTCGACCTACGAGGGCTTCGACGTCGACGTCGCCAACTACATCGCCAAGAAGATCAACGTCACCCCCGAGTTCGTCGAGGCCATCTCCTCGCAGCGCGAGAGCCTGATCAAGACCGGCCAGGTCAAGTACATCGTCGGCACCTACTCCATCACCGACAAGCGCAAGGTCGACGTCGACTTCGCCGGGCCCTACTTCATTGCCGGCCAGGACCTGCTCATCCGCAGCGACGACACCTCCATCACGGGTCCCGACTCCCTCATGGGCAAGAAGCTGTGCTCGGTGAAGGGCTCGACGTCGGCCTCCAACCTCCAGGCGAAGTACCCCGGCATCAACCTGCAGGAGTACAACACCTACACCCTGTGCGTCGACGCGCTCAAGGCCGGCAGCGTCGACGCCCTGACGACCGACAACACCATCCTCGCGGGGTATGCCGCGCAGGACGCCAACAAGGGCAAGCTCAAGGTCGTCGGCAAGACCTTCTCGACCGAGAACTACGGCGTCGGTCTGAAGAAGGGCGACACCGCCTTCTGCACCCAGGTGACCGACGCCATCAAGGAGTTCATCTCCTCGGGCGAGTGGAAGAAGTCGGTCGAGAAGTGGCTCGGCCCGGCCGGCTTCACGCCGGGCGAGGGCAACCCGCCTACCCCCGCTGCCTGCTCCTGACCCGTTCCCGACCCGACCCGTCGTCGGCCCCCCCGGGACGTTGACCGGGGCGACCGGTGACCCCTGCGGCCAGCCGCTCGGCCGGACGACCACCATGGAAAGGCGCACACCATGAGTGAGCTCTTCGCCGACTACCCCATCCTCGGGGCCTTCGGCATCACGCTGCTCCTGACGCTGTTCTCGGCCATCGGCGCGACGGTCATCGGGGTGGTCGTCGTCATCCTGCGGGTCTCGCCGGTGCCGCTGCTGCAGAAGATCGGGACGCTCTACGTCAACATCTGGCGCAACACCCCGCTGACCCTGATCATCATCGCCGCCAACATCGTCATGATCGTCAACCTCGGCTTCAGCTTCAGCGACAGCTTCAGCCGCGACAACTTCATCTGGGCGGTCATCGCACTGTCGATCTACCACGCGGCGTTCGTGTGCGAGGCGCTGCGCAGCGGGGTCAACACCGTGCCACCGGGGCAGGCCGAGGCGGCCCGCTCGATCGGGCTGACCTTCGGCCAGAGCCTGTCGCTCGTCCTGCTGCCCCAGGCGGTCCGCGGCGCCATCACCCCGCTGGGCAACACCCTCATCGCCCTGACGAAGAACACCACGGTGGCCACCGCGATCGGCGTGGCCGAGATCAGCGGCCTGCAGAAGACGATGATGGAGGACCGACCCGACCTCTTCGCCGTCATCGTGCTCATCGTGGCGGCCGGCTTCGTGATCATCACCCTCCCGATGGGTGTGCTCACGAGCCATCTGTCGGCCCGACTGGGGGTGCGGCGATGAGCGACACCGTGCTCTTCGACGCTCCCGGCCCGGTGGCGCGGGCTCGTCACCGGCTCCTCGCCGTCGCCGGCGCCCTGGTGATCCTGGCGTTCCTCGCCTTCGCGCTCTACCGGCTGGGCGAGAAGGGCAACCTCGCCGCCGCGAAGTGGACCCCCTTCCTGACCTCGTCGATGTGGGTCGACTACCTCCTGCCCGGTCTGCTCAACACCCTCAAGGCCGCCGCCATCTCGGTCGTGCTCGCGACCGTCTTCGGACTGGTCTTCGGGATCGGCCGGATGTCGCAGGTCGCCCCGGTGCGGTGGCTGTGCACGGGCGTCATCGAGCTCTTCCGGTCCATCCCCGTGCTGGTGATGATGATCGCGGCCTTCCAGTACTACAGCTACAACAACCTCTTCGTCAGCGACATCTCCCCGCTAGCCGCCGTGGTCACCGGCCTCACCCTCTACAACGGGTCGGTCATCGCCGAGCTGCTGCGCTCCGGCGTCTCCAGCCTCCCGTCCGGGCAGCGCGAGGCGGGCCTGTCGATCGGTCTGACGTCGTGGCAGACGCTGCGTCGCATCCAGCTCCCCCAGGCGATCACGGCCATGCTCCCGGCGCTGGTCGGTCAGCTCGTCGTCGTGCTCAAGGACACGGCGCTCGGCAACATCGTGCTCTACCCCGAGCTCCTCACCAACTACCAGCGCATCGGGTCGAACTGGTCCAACATCGTGCCGGCGATGATCGTCATCGCCGTGATCTACATCGTGATCAACTACACCCTCACGGTCATCGCCGGCCGTGTCGAGCAGCGCATGCGGCGAGCTGGACGCACCGCCGCGGTCAACATCCCCCGGCCGTCCGTCCGCCCCGGCTCGGGGAGCGGCGGGCTACCCCCGGTCCTGGCCGTCGAGGACGCGGTCCTGGATGCCGACGAGCCGCACATCGGCGGACGCTGACCCGCTGGGCGGGGACAGCGAGGCGGACCCTCACGACGAAGGGCGGCTCCCCCGCGGGGGAGCCGCCCTTCGTCGTCGCGCTCCCCCGACTGGACTCGAACCAGTAACCTGCCGATTAACAGTCGGCTGCTCTGCCAATTGAGCTACAGGGGAATGCTCTTCGCACGGTGCGGAAGGCCGCTGACCGCGCCGGGCAACAGTAGCAAACGAGGCAGGCAGGTGCGAAAACGGGCGAGGCTCGAGACGGGGGGACCCCTCAGGCCGACATCCCCACCTGCTCGCGAAGCCAGACCAGGGCCACCGTGGCCGCTGCCTCCGTCTCGGCGTCGTCCCGAACCCCTCGTCCCAGGACGACCTGCTCGAGCAGGTCTCCCGTGGCGAGGTCCTGACGGATCACCGCCCGTCCCGTACGACGCCCCGCCAGGCGCAGCTCCTGCGCGAGCACCACACTGGCCTGCACCCGCTCGCGCAGCACCTGGAGGAACAGCGCATCCTCGCCGAGGCGCCACTGGCTCGGACGGGTGGCCCGCTCCTGCGCAGGTCCGGCCCAGGAGACCGTGAGCAGGCTGCTCTCACGCTCCCACGACGCCCGGTCGACCTCGTGCCACGGACGGCGCCACGTCACGGCGAGTCGGCCGCCCTCGGTGACCGCCGAGGGGTCGACGAGGGCCACGGCATACGTCGTGGCAATTAGCCACGCGCCGGTGTCGGTGTCGCGGGCAGCCGCCAGCACCTTCTCGTGGGCCGTGAGGTCGAGCGCCTCACGCACGGGAGGGGGCAGCTCGGGGATGCCGCGGCCCGAGCCGGGCAGCAGGCGGGCCAGTCGGGACGACAGGGGTGGGGGGGTCATGGTCAGGTCTCCTCTTGGGTCTGCAGGTCGACACGCTCGCGCTGGAGGCGAGACAGCTCGACGCTGAGCTCGCGGGCGCGGGCCGGGTCGCCCTCGCCCGAGGCGTCGAGCCTGCGCAGGGCGCTGAGCGCGTCGGAGATCTTGCGGGTCAAGGTCATCTCGCGCAGCCGCATGCTGAGGGAGGCGGCATACCGGCGGCTCGGCATGCCGGTGGTGCGGTCCATCGTCACCGGCAATGGCGCGACGGCGAGCTCGGCCACGAGCGCGTGCACGGCCCGGGGGGCAGCCTGTGTGACCCGGTCGGTCCAGGCCGCCGACGACAGGTCACGCGGCAGGAGACCGGCGCCCTCGACGCCGTCGAAGACGGCCCTGTGCGCAGGCGCGGAGAAGGCCGCGGAGTCGATGCCCGAGAGGTCGTCCTGGTCGACGAGCCCGGGGAACTGCAGCACGAGCTGGAGCAGCTGGCGCTCGAGCATGACGACCGGGTCACGCAGGTCGGGCCGCGGCACGGCCCCCGCGAGCTCGTCGACGGAAGGCTCGAGGGCAGCCTCCGACTGCTCACCCGCCCGCTGGTCACGCGGGTCGTCGTACGACGGCTTGACGCCCGCCTTGACCGCGCGGTTGACCTCGCCGGTGACCTGTTCGACCTCCAGGCCCAGCAGCCCGGCGAGGACCCGGGCGTACTCCGGGCGCAAGGAGTGGTCGCGGATGCTCGCGACGATGGGGGCCGCGGCGCGCAGGGCCTGGATGCGCCCCTCGGCGGTCTCGAGGTCGAAGCGGCGCAAGGTGGTGCGCACGGCGAACTCGAACATCGGGACGGCGTCGTCGACGAGCCCTCTCACGGCGAGGGGTCCGTCGGACTGGCGCAGCTCGCACGGGTCCTTGCCCGAGGGCTCGACCGCGACGAACGACTGCGAGGCCCACCGGTGGTCCTCGCCGAAGGCCCGCATGGCGGCCTTCTGGCCGGCGGCGTCACCGTCGAAGGTGAAGACCACCCGAGCCGGGGCGAGGTCGGCCTCGTCGCGCATGATGCGGCGAAGCACCTTGATGTGGTCGAGCCCGAAGGCCGTGCCACAGGTGGCCACCGCCGTCTCGACGCCGGAGAGGTGACAGGCCATGACGTCGGTGTAGCCCTCCACCACCACGGCGGTGCGGTCGCGGGCGACGGCCTTCTTGGCGAGGTCGAGGCCGTAGAGCACGGTCGACTTCTTGTAGATCGGGGTCTCGGAGGTGTTGAGGTACTTCGCCTCGACGCGGTCGTCGTCGAAGAGCCGGCGGGCCCCGAAGCCGACGGTGTCACCGGTGATGTCGCGGATCGGCCAGACCAGGCGGCCACGGAAGCGGTCGTAGAGGCCGCGGGACCCCCGGCCGGAGAGTCCACCCGTGACGATCTCGTCGTCGGTGAAGCCCTTGGCCCGCAGGTGGCGGGTGAGGTCCTCGCCCCCGCGCGGGGCGAAGCCGACGCCGAAGAGGCGGGCGGCGTCGCTGTCGAAGCCGCGCTCGCGCAGGAAGTCGCGCCCGGCGCGGGCCAGCGCGTTGCCGGGGTCGAGCAGCTGACCGGTGTAGAACTCCTCGGCGACGCGGTGCGCCTCGAGCAGGCGGGTGCGGCGCCCGAGGGAGCCCTCGTCGCGCGAGGGTCCGCCCCCCTCCTCGTAGTGCAGCTCGATGCCGTTCTTCTGCGCGAGCCTCTCGACCGCCTCGGCGAAGGTGAGGTGCTCGATCTTCTGCACGAAGGAGATGACGTCTCCGCCCTCACCGCAGCCGAAGCAGTGGTACGCGCCGACGGCCGGACGGACGTTGAACGACGGCGACTTCTCGTCGTGGAAGGGGCACAGGCCCTTCATCGAGCCCGGGCCGGCGGGCCGCAGCGTGACGTGCTCGCGCACGACGTCCTCGATGTTGGCGCGGTCCTTGACGACGGCGACGTCGTCCGCCTTGATCCGTCCCGTCACGAGCCGCCTCCCTCTCCCGTCGTCAGTCTAGGTGGCGGGTCCGACGGGCACGGCCCCGCCCGCACACGGGGGCACGTGCCCGCGAATGGGCCGAGCGCGCGCGTTTCCAGGTACGACGCTAGCTGGGGTTTTCATCGTGGCCTCGTGTGTCGGCCTCAGGCCTGGGCCAGCTGGATGGCCCGACGGTCGGTGAGTGCGGCGACCTGGTCGACGACCACCCGCAGCCGCTCGTCGTCGTCGGTCGCGGCCTCGAAGTCAGCGCGCAGGTCGGGGTCGAGCCGGCGCGGGTCGTCGCCGTAGGCCTGGCACAGGGCCACCACCATGTCTCGCTGCTCCCGCATCACCGACACCCGCTCGTCGGCGAACATCACGAAGTGGGCCGCCACCGCCTTGAGCACCGAGCACTCGGCCCGCACCTCGTCGGGCACGACGAGGTCGGCGCCGTAGCGGGTCAGTACCCCGTCGCCGTGCTTGGCGCGGGTGGCGTGCTCGACCGTGAGCACAAAGCGGCCGACCAGGCGGCTGGTCATGTCCTTCACCGCGGCCAGGTCGACGCGCGAGCCGGTGAAGCTGCCCGGGACGACGCCGGTCGCGAGCAGCCGCTCAAGCGCCTCGGCCAGGAAGCCGACCTCGAGGTCAGGGGCATAGACCGACCGGGCGATGTCGTGCACCACCACCATCTCGTCGCGGCTGTGCAGCACCCTCGGGTCGACCCGACCCGAGGCGATGGCGTCCTCGACGTCGTGCACCGAGTAGGCGACGTCGTCGGCCCAGTCCATGACCTCGGCCTCGAGGCACCGCGCCCCGTCGGGCACCCCGTCGCGGAACCAGTCGTAAACCGGCAGGTCGGCGGCGTACACGCCGAACTTGAGGCTGTCGGGGCCGCGCTGCCAGGGGTACTTGGTCGCGGCGTCGAGGCTGGCCCGGGTGAGGTTGAGCCCGGCCGAGCGGCCGTCGGGGTGGAAGCGCTTGGCCTCGAGCCGAGTGAGCACCCGCAGGGTCTGGGCGTTGCCTTCGAAGCCGCCGATGCTCGCCGCGACCGCGTCGAGGGCGGCCTCGCCGTTGTGTCCGAACGGCGGGTGGCCGAGGTCGTGGGCGAGACAGGCGGTGTCGACCACGTCGGCGTCGCACCCGAGGGCGGCGCCGAACTCTCGGCCGATCTGGGCGACCTCGAGGCTATGGGTGAGGCGGTTGCGCGCGAAGTCGCTGCTGGTCGGTTGCACGACCTGGGTCTTCGCCGACAAGCGACGAAGACTGGCGGAGTGGATGAGCCGGGCGCGGTCACGAGCGAAGTCGTCGCGGTCGGCCCGTCGGTGGGCAGGGTCCTCGGACACCCACCGCTCCCGGTCGCGCGCGTCGTAACCGGTGCGCTCCCCCGGCTCGCGTGCGCGCTCGACCCCGCTCACACAACGACTGTATGCCGTGGCGCGGAGAGCCCGGCGGCGGTCGCCACAACTCGCAGAGCCCCGACCCGGGGCGAGGGGGCCGCTGCCGGCGCCGCTGCTCCGATCCCCCCCACGCCATTCAGGCCTGCGGGGTGATGCGAAGCAGCTTGTCGTCGTCGCCGTTGGTCGTCGTGACGTAGAGCGCGCCGTCGGGCCCGACCCGGGCCGCGCGCAGGCGTCCGTAGGGACCATTGGTCGAGGCCGGGATCGTCACGTCGGCCAAGGCGCCGCCCGGGTCGAGCCGCAGCAGCAACAGCTTGGCTCCCTTCAGGGCCGTGACGACGAGCGCGCCGTCGAACGCCCCCCACTGCGGCCCACGCAGGAACGCCGCCGCGCAGACCGCCTGCGTCGTCGAACCCGACTGCCACACGGCCGGAACGGCGTCGGGGAAGCGCTCGGTGTCGGTCATCGGCACGCTCTCGTCGTAGCCCCCCACCGTGCCACCCTGCGACGGGTCCCAGCCGTAGTTTGCTCCGGCCCGGATGCGGTTGACCTCGTCGTTGAAGCTCGGGCCGTGCTCGGCGGTGTAGACCGCTCCGGTGCCGGGCTGGACGGCGACGCCCTGAAGGTTGCGGTGGCCGTAGCTGTAGACATAGCGTTGCCGCTCGTTGCTCGCCGAGGCAAAGGGGTTGTCGGGCAACGGTTCACCGGTCTGAAGGTCGAGCCGCAGCACCTTCCCACCGAGACTCGTCACGTCCTGCGGGATGGCCCCCTGCGCGGTGTCACCGGTGCCGACCAGGAGCGCCCCGTCGGCGGCGATCGTCGGACGGCATCCCGAGTGACGACCGGTCGAGATCGGCAGTCCGGTCAGCAGGTCCTTCTCGCGGGCGGCCGACCGGCCATCGTCCGACAGGCGCCAGGTCACGAGCCGGATGTCGACCGGTCGCCCGCCCTCCTGGTGCGTCTGACACGTGGTGAAGCGCTGGCTCGTCGCGAAGTCCGGGTGGACGACCATCCCCATGAGCCCGCCCTCACTCTGCACGAAGAGGTCGCCGAGGTCGGCCTGCACCGTCGTCGTCGTCGCCCCCGCCCGCAGCCCCGACACGAGAGTGATCCGGCCGGGCCGTTGGGTCACCAGCGCCCTCCCGTCGGGCAGGAAGCCGATGTCCCACCCGTGCACCAGGCCCTTCGTGACCACCTCCACGGCGAGTGTGGGCGCTGCGGCCACGCCGGGCGCGGACGCCGACCCGCTCGACGGCACCTGGCCCACGTCGTCACCCCCACCACTCGCCGTGCAGCCGGCCGCAGCGGTCGCCACGGCAAGCACTCCGACGCACAGGAGCCGGGTGCCTCGACGGGCAGAGGTGCGGGAGCTCATCCCCCATCCTCGCCCGCGGCAGCCGCAGCCGCAGCCGCGGCGCGCGCCACCCACGCCGGCCGGGTGCCGTAGCGCTGGCTCGGGATGAGCCGTCCGGCCGCACTGTCACTCACCAGCTGGGCCATCCGCCTGTCGTTGGTGGCTGCGGTCCTGGCCGAGCTCACCCAGCTGGCCGCAGTCTTGCGGTAGCCCGCCGTGGCCTCCACCCAGAACGCCAAGGCGGCCGGGTCGGCGGCCAGCTGTGCGGCATACGGGTCGGGGAGCGTCAGCTCGCCCTGCTCGTAGGAGTAGATGCCCGAGCGCTCGGCCCGCCGAAGCTCCCAGGCAGCGATCCCCGCGGGCCGCATGAGGCCCTGGGCGCTCAGCTGCTCGACGAAGGCGAGGTTGACACTCGACCACGTGCTCGTGGGCTTGCGCGGGGTCCACCGCTGGCGAACCGCCTCGTCGTCGATGCGCTGCACCTGGCTGTCGATCCACCCGTAGCACAGCGCCTGGGGCACCGCCTGCGCCCAGGTGAGCCCGCGGTCGGTCACGTGCTTCTTGCGCAGCCCCATCCAGAGCCCGGTCGCACGCTCGTGGTGCTCCTCGAGCCACGCTCGGAAGTCGTCGGGACCGTCGAAGAACAGAGCCGGACGCTCGGGAGTCCCGCCGTGACGGCTTCCCATTCGGACCCCTCCCCGACCCCGGGCCTCAGCCGCCGGAGACGGACAGCTCGGCCTCGGCGACGACCGCGCGCTGCTGCTCGCTCAGCTCACGCGAGTCGAGCCACCCCTCGGGCAGGATGACCCGCCGTGGGCTGCCCGCTCGGCCCCGCTGGCCCTCGGCGTCCTCGCCCGGCCAGAGGGCGTCACCGTCGAGCGTGGAGAGCAAGGCGTCGAGGTCGGCGAGGCTCTCGACGAGCGCGAGGCTGTGCCGCAGGCTCGACCCGGCGGGAAAACCCTTGAGGTACCACGCGATGTGCTTGCGGATGTCGCGGCAGGCGCGACCCTCGTCGTCGTAGAAGCCGGTGAGGTACGACGCGTGCCGCTTGAGCGTGTCGGCCACCTCGCCGAGCGTCGGGGTGACGCGCACGTCGGAGCCGGCGAAGGCCGCGGCCAGGTCGGTGAAGAGCCACGGTCGGCCGAGGCAGCCGCGCCCGACGACGACGCCGTCGCAGCCGGTCTCGTCGACCATGCGCAGGGCGTCCTCGGCCGACCAGATGTCGCCGTTGCCCAGCACGGGGATGCTGGTCACCGTCTGCTTGAGGCGGGTGATCGCCGACCAGTCGGCCTCACCGGAGTACGCTTGAGCGGCGGTTCGGCCGTGCAGCGCGACCGCCGCGACGCCCTCGGCCTCGGCGGCCAGGCCCGCATCGAGGTAGGTCTCGTGGTCGGCGTCGATGCCGATGCGCATCTTCACCGTGACGGGCACGTCACCCCGAGCCCCCTCCTCGACGACCGCACCGACGATCGACCGGAAGAGGTCGCGCTTCCAGGGCAGGGCCGAGCCACCGCCCTTGCGGGTGACCTTGGGCACCGGGCAGCCGAAGTTGAGGTCGATGTGGTCGGCCCGGTCCTCGGAGACGAGGATCCGCGCGGCCGCTCGGGCGGTTGCCGGGTCGACGCTGTAGAGCTGGATCGAGCGCGGGTTCTCCTGCGGGTCGTGCTCGATCAGCCGCATCGTCTCTGGGCCCCGCTCGACGAGGGCGCGGGTGGTGATCATCTCGCTGACGTAGAGGCTGCTCGCTCCACTGGAGCCACCGGCCGCTGACCCCTGCGTGCCGTACTCGCGGCACAGGCGCCGGAAGGCGCGGTTGGTGATGCCGGCCATGGGTGCGAGCACGACGGGCGAGCCGATGACGTGGCGCCCGATCCGCAGCGGTGGCAAGGGCGCCCGGGTCGACGGCGACGCGGCTCGGGCGACGGTCGAGGCGGTGACGGGGCTGGTGAGGGTGGCGGTCATGGCCGTTCCATGGTCGCACGGCGCGCAGCGTCGGCGGCCACCTCCTCGATGAGGCGGGCGACCGGCTCCGGTCGGTCGAGACCCGCGAGGTGTCCTGCACCGGGGATCCACACCACCCGACCGTCGGGGGCGGCCCGGGCGAAGCGGGCCGCGTCGATGTTCAGCTGGTCGAACGCCCCGCCGGCGACGACGACCGGGCAGGTGACGGCGCGCAGCATCGCCGGTCGGCACCTGTCCATGACCTCCTGCCAGGCGGCCGCGGTGACGGAGAAGTAGTAGCCCCCCGCGATCACGTCGTCGAGGGTGTCGAGGGCGTCGCCGTAGAGGCGGCGCAGCACCCAGTCGTTCACCCGGGTCATCCGCTCGGTACCCGCCGCATCGGTCACCCGCGCGACGAGCCGGTATATCGCCGCCCCCAGCCCCACGGGCACGGCGCCGCTGCCGAGCAGGAGCAGACCGTCGAGACGGCGGGGGAAGGTCGCGGCATACGTCATCGCGGCGTAGCCGCCGAGCGAGTGGCCCACGAGGACGACAGGGGCGGCGGGGTCCCCGCGCTCGACCGCCTCGGCGATCGCGCCGACAGCCCGCTCCAGGGTGAAGGGCTCG
>JALYVC010000285.1 GCA_030853445.1 Actinomycetota bacterium
TGCTGACCGCCACGTCGAGCTTGCCGCTGGCCGCAGCGCTGTAGGTGATGGCGATCTCGGGCAGGTTGGTGGCCACGGCGAGCAGGATCAGCCCGCCGAGCGCCTGCCCGAGGTGGAGCCGGTCGGCTGAGGATGTCCGTGTAGTTGGACAAGGGGATCCCGGCCACCCAGATCACGGCCGCACTGCCCAGAAGGATCAGCAGCTCGGTCCATAAGGGCAGGTGCGGCAAGAGATTCACGGCCGCAGCATGGTGAGGAACGTTGCGCACAGGCTCAAAGCAGGCGCACCCAAGGCGCACCCGCGATGGAGCCCGGCCGCGCACACCTGCTGGGTCTGGACGCGGTAACGGGTTGATTCCCCAGGTGAGCCATCACCTCGAGCTCGCTGGCGCAGGTCGAGCTGGAGGAGCAGGGCCTTGGCGAACCGCAGTCCGTCGCGTGAGCCCACCGGCGGTTGACCACCTGGGGAATGGGCCTCCAGCGTGACGCGCAGTCAGGTGACCGCTGCACGACTTCTGAGCGACCGTCCTTGAGGGCCGTCGTGCTCACCTCGCCTGACCTGCCGGTGCAGGTCTGGGATGTCGATCTGGCCCCGGGGGAGCATCGACCGTGCCGAACGTGCTGGGCCAGGTCGACAAACCCCAGGTGGATGCCATTTTCGGGTGGGGGAAGCGACGTACTGAACCTTGGGGGGTTCAGATGTGGGGGTCGGGCAGGGTCGTCTCGTGCGCGTGGACAACGATCTCGACATTGCCCTCGAGGTACCGCTCAGCGACTGGTGGTAATCCGCGGGCTTGGGCGAAACGGGTGTGGACGTCGGGGCCGGATAGTGGCCACCCGGATATGGGGTGGCGCCAGTGGGCGAGGACGAGACAGCCGTCGGCAGTCAGCACGTGGGTGATGCCAGCGATCAGCTGGTCGAGAGCGACGGGGCTGAGGAAGTACCCCGCCTCGGAGAGCACCACCAGGTCGAAGTTCCCTTCTGGCAGCTCTGCCGATAAGTCCCCTAGACGTAGCTCAACGTTGGGGAGCCCCCTCGTCCGGCTTGCTGCGGCCTCGAGCGCGCGGGGGCTGGAGTCCACTGCGACAAGCTTGTCGCAGCGTTCGGCAAGGTCAACGGTGAGGGTGCCGGTGGAGCACCCAAGGTCCAGGGCCTGGGCAAACCGAGGTCGCGGCAACATGGCGAGCAGGAGGCGACGTTTGCGCGCCTCGTACCACCGGGTTGTGGTGCCCCAGGGGTCGACGTGTTCGCTGTGCAGGTCATCGAGGGCGTCGTCGCGGGCCTGGCCGAGGATGAAGGTCTCATGGGGTCCCGTGAAGTGCTCGATCAGGGAGGGGCTGAGGAGGGTCTCGTCGCGGGGACGGTCGGACAGCGGCGCGATCTGGCTTCGGTGGCACGCGACCGCGCGGGCCTTGGCGTTTCGGTCGAACGCAGCCAGGGCTACCCGTCGCAGCCGCCCCCACGGGACCTCGCCCGGGTCGGCGTGGTGCCACAGCCACACGGGGTAGTGCAACAAGATGGCCCCCGTCCGGTACGCCGCGCGCTGCGCCGCCCGGCCGAGAGCGTCATGGTCGGAATGGCCATCCTCGAGGTACGGGGCGAGCAGCAGTGTCGCCCGCCCGTCACCAAGGACCTCGACGAGGCGGCTGGTCGCTTCGTTCTCCTGCGCGGCAAGGCTGCCGTCGGGCAGATCCCAGATTGTGAGCTCGCCCGCGTCTCCGCCAAGCGCCGCCCAGGCTTGTTCTGCCTCGCTTCTGCGCTGTCCTGCCAGCGCGGTCGCGGTGATCGTGGGGGAC
This sequence comes from Actinomycetota bacterium, assembly GCA_030853445.1. GTDB lineage: Bacteria > Actinomycetota > Actinomycetes > Actinomycetales > Dermatophilaceae > Lapillicoccus. Next base: position 1,798 of record JALYVC010000285.1, read on the forward strand.
CTCGGATGCGAACGTTCGCCGGCGGTCGCTACTACCAGCGTCACGGGTATCCCGGCGGCCCTGATCATCGCAATCACACCGCCCGCTCCCAGGCTCTCGTCGTCGGGATGGGCAGCGACAACAACCACCCGCTCAGGCCGGTCAGCGCCCAGGGGGTTCCAGAGCGGCACCTCGGCCCACTCCGGCCGCCGCACCCACTCGAGCGCGGTGGTGCCCGCCCCGTCATGGCGAAAGGGCCTAGTCATCAACGTTTCGCAGCCTTGGGCGAAGCACTCGGAGCACCCGACGGCTCAAACCGTCCGGAGCACCGCCGCACGGTAGTAGTGAACCCCACCGCCGCAACAGGGTCAGCCACTCAGACAGACCTATGTCAACCAGGAGGTACACGTTCTCAGCACGGTCCAAGACCGGTGGCTGGGCGACTGGCCCCAGGCGTGAAAGGCGTGGGTTCACCCCGTCTCACCTTGGAGGGCAAGCTCATGATCCAGCATTCGCAGGTAGCCAGCGAAGCCCTCCGGTACGCGCCCTTGGCGCCGCCCCCAGGGGCTCGGCAAAGTCGTCGGTCTGAGGCTGTGACCTGCAGGTTTGTGGTGTGTTGACGGTGTGGCGTGTGGGACGGGTGTGGCCACTGGGGCTTGGATGGAGTTCTCACACAACCACCAGCCCAAGGACCACACCCGCCGATGCGATCATCGCTCACCACCCCTGCCCGTCCGCAACTCCTGACCGGGCCGGACCGACCAGAGCTGCTGGCTCTGCTCTCATCCGTGGTGGACCACCGATCCGCTCGCGGGGTACGCCACGAGCTGCCGGGCATCCTGGCCGTGGGGTTGGCCGCCGTCCTGGCCGGCGCCCGGTCCTTCGTCGCGATCAGTGAGTGGGTCAAGGCCCAGTCACCACAGGCGATCGCTCAGCTGGGTGTCACGGCCACAAGACGTCCCAGTGAGTCGACGATTCGTCGGGCCATGAGCGGTCTCGACGCGAACCGGCTGGACCAGGTGATTGGGGCGTTCATCTGGACCCGCGCCCACGACGTCGCCGGTCGGCGGGTGATCGCGATCGACGGGAAGACGGTGCGCGGTGCCCGCA